>CAKTZW010000028.1 GCA_934636065.1 uncultured Labedella sp. | reverse complement strand
CGAGCGCACCGGGGCGGTGAGGAGCCGGTCGAACTCGACGGGCGCGATCTCGGGGTCGGCGAGCAGAGTAGAGCGGAGCTTGTTCGCGTCGAGGAACAGGCCGGCGAGGTGCGCGGCGTCCGCACCGAGGGCGTCGAAGTCGGGTGCGCCGTTCTCGAGGGCTCGCAGGGTGCGGAGCAGTGAGAAGCCCTGCGTGTTCGGCGGGCTCGTCACGACGTCCACTCCCGCGAAGCGCGTGGAGACCGGCTCATCGAGGACCGGGGCGTACGCCGCGACCTCCTCGACCGTGATCCGGCTGCCGCGAGACCGGAGGCTGCCCACCCACGCCTCGGCGACCGGCCCGGCGTAGAACGCGTCCGGACCGCCGGCGATGAGTGCGTCGAAGGTCGCGGCGAGGGCCGGTTGCACCAGGTGATCGCCCTCGTCGAGCGGCCGACCACCCGGAAGGAACAGCGCGCGGCAGCCCTCGTCGGCGGCGAGCGCCGCGTGGTCCGTCCGGATCGCGCGAGCGACGGACCGCGAGGTCGGGTGACCCTCGCGCGCCAGTTCGCGCGCGGAACCGAGTCGATCCCGCCAGTCGAGGCGGCCGCCGAGGGCCGAGAGACTCGCCCAGCCACGGACGCCCCCCGGCACGGTGATCGTGTCGACGCCGCGAGCGGGGAGCCGGTCGCCGTGGCGGGCGCGGAGGGAGTCGATCGTCTCGGCGCGCGCCGCGCGTCCGGTCGCATTGACGAAGGAGATCCGCCCGTCCGGGTCGCGGACGAGCGCCACGAGGTCGCCGCCGAGCGCGACGTTGTTGGGATAGACGACGCACAGCGCCGCGGCCGCGGCGATGGCGGCGTCGATGGCGTTCCCTCCCGCACGCAGCGCACGGGCGCCGGCCTCGGTCGCGAGGTGGTGGGACGAGGAGATGGCGCCGCCGGTCATTCGAGGACCTCCGAGGTCGTGGTGGATGGGTCGCTCGCCGACGACGAGGCGCGGAGCGCTTCGTGGAGGACGCCTTCGACGTGCAGACGCGCCTCGAGCTCGGCCGCCTGAGCATCGTGGGAGGCGATCGCCTCGAAGATGCGACGGTGCGCAGCACTCGAGGTCGCCCGCCGCGTGGGTGTCTGCAGCGAGCGGCGGCGGCTCGGGGCGATCTGCGCCGCGATCAGCTCGGTGAGCTGCGAGAGCAGGGGGTTGTGCGTGTAGACGGCGATGGCCTGGTGGAAGGAGCGATCGAGCTCGGCGTACCGCCCGAGGTCCGCCTCCTGCTCCATCTCCTCGACGAGCGCGCGGAGCTGCTCGGTGTCGCGCGCCGTCACGCGGGCGGCGGCGAGGGCGGCGATCGGCGGCTCGATGACCGCTCGGAGTTCCATGATCCTCGCGATCTCGGAGGTCCCGCTCGTGGCGGCGTTCATCAGCGCGGCGAGGGCGTCACCGGTCTCGCCGGAGCGATCGGCCGGCGCGAGGACGATCGTGCCGCGGCCTGGGCGCCGATCGATGAGTCCGCGTGCCTCGAGCTCGTGGAGCGCCTGCCGGACCGAGACGCGCGAGACGCCGAGGAGGTCCCCCAGTTCGCGCTCCGAGGGGAGCCGGTCGCCCGGCTTGACCTGCCCGTCGAGGATGAGCCGCTCGATATCGACCGAGAGGCGGTCGGGGACGGACAGCGAGGGCGAGCGGCGGAGCGACGACCATTCCATGCGAGACCTCTCTTTCGGTACATCAGATCAGTAGGCACGGACGTGGCGCCGATCTCTTTACGAGATGGAAACAATGGATACATTGACAGTTGGTCCTACCAACTGTCAATGTATCGGAACGTTCGGCACACCGTCACCCCAAGGAGTCCCCATGTCTCGATCCCGCGTCGCACTCGCGATCCCGACGTTCCTCGCTGCCGTCGCCCTCGCGGGCTGCTCGCAGTCAGCGAACGGCGGCTCGTCCGGTTCCGGATCGGGCCTCGGTCTCGTCTCCGACGGAACCCTCACGGTCTGTGCGAACATCGACATCCCCCCGAACATCTACGCGGAGGCCGACGGCACGCCCGTGGGCGTCGAGGTCGAGATCGCCGAGGCGATGGTGCAGCAGATGGACCTCGAGATCGAGTTCAAGGAGATCGCGTTCTCCGGCCTCATCCCCGCCCTGCAGGCCAAGCAGTGCGACACGGTCATCTCGTCCCTCTACATCAAGCCGGAGCGCGAGGAGGTCGCGGACTTCGTCCCGTACCTCCTCTCCGGCTCCGGCGTCGCCGTCTCGGTCGACAACCCGAAGGACATCACCGGCTACGACGACTCGCTCTGCGGGGTGTCCGCCATCGGGCTCACGGGAGCGACCGGCGCCGTGCTCCTCGAGGAGAAGTCCGCCGAATGCGAGGCCGACGGCGAGGCCCCGATCGACATCACGCTCACGGACAAGTCGTCCGACGCCCTCCAGCAGGTCGTGGCCGGACAGGCGGACGCCTTCATGGACACGGCCGAGCTCGTCGGCTACTACGAGACCCAGTCCGACGGACAGTTCATCCTCGTCGGCGACCCCGTGGGCCAGATCGAGATCGGAGCGGCGTCGCTCAAGGGCAACGACGAGCTGCACGCGGCTCTCGAGGAGGCCTTCGCGGCGGTCCAGGAGGAGGGCACCTACGCCGAGATCCTCGAGAAGTGGGGCTTCGAGAGCGCGGACATCGCCAACGCGTAATGGAACCCGGCCGGGGGCGACGAGCCCCCGGCCACCGACCGGGAGACCGATGTGAACTTCGACTGGACCTATTTCTGGCAGAGCCTCCTGCTCCCCAGCCCGCGTTTCCTCAACGGTCTCGCGCTGACGATCGTCATCTCCGTGGTGTCGATGGCCCTCGCCCTCGTGCTCGGGCTGCTGGTCGCCCTCATGGGGCGGAGCCGATTCCTCCCGCTGCGGCTCTTCGCGGCCTTCTACGTGTGGATCATCCGCGGCACTCCACTCCTCGTGCAGCTCGTCATCATCTACACGGGCTTGGCGGCCGCCGGTCTGTTCCGATTCGAGGACGTCGATGTCCTCGGAGCGCTCATCCGGGGCGCCGTCCAGGCCGCGATCGTGGGGCTCATGCTCAATGAGAGCGCCTACATCAGCGAGATCGTACGTTCCGGGCTCGAATCGGTCGATCGCGGCCAGAACGAGGCCGCGCTCTCCCTCGGCATGACGCCGATGGCGTCCATGCGCAAGATCATCGTCCCGCAGGCCGTCCGCATCATGATCCCTCCGCTCGGGAACTCCTTCAACGGGCTGATGAAGAGCACCTCGATCCTGTCCGTGATCGGGGTGGCCGAGATGTTCCAGGTGGCGAGCTCCATGAGTTCCGCCACCTTCAAGGTCTTCGAGGTGTACCTCGTCGTCGCGATCTACTACCTGCTCCTCACGACGATCTGGACCGTCGTCCAGACCGCGATCGAGAACACGCTCAATTCACGGGCCGGACTGCCGCGGGCGGAGTCGGTGTGGCGGCGACTGTTCGGTATCCGCTCCCGGAAGCAGCGAGCGTCGGCCGTTGCCCCCGCTCCGCAACCCGCCGACGCCGCGTGAGGACCTCATGACCATGTACACAGCCCCTCTGCCCACCACCGGCGGTCCCATCGTCGAGATGCGCGGCGTCTGCAAGTCCTTCGGTGACCGGCGCATCCTCACGGACGTCGACGTCGAGGTCGCCCGCGGAGAGGTCGTCGTCCTCGTGGGTCCGTCCGGCGCGGGGAAGACCACGCTCTTGCGGACGATCAATCGCCTCGAGACCATCGACGACGGCGAGATCCGCGTCAACGGAGAGCTGATCGGTCAGAAGGTGAACGCGCGCGGCAAGCGCACGGAGCTGTCCGCGAAGGAGCTCGCCCGGCAGCGTTCGAACATCGGCTTCGTCTTCCAGCACTTCAACCTCTTCCCCCACATGAGCGTGCTCGAGAACATCTGGCACGCCGTCGTCGAGGTGAAGAAGGAACCGAAGGCCGCCGCGATCGAACGCGCACGCCAGTTGCTCGACCGGGTGGGCCTCGCCGACAAGGCGGACGCGCGCACCCGATCCCTGTCCGGCGGTCAGCAGCAGCGCGTGGCCATAGCCCGGGCGCTCGCGACGCGGCCCGATCTCATGCTCTTCGACGAGCCGACGAGTGCGCTCGATCCCGAGATGGTGGGAGAGGTGCTCGCCGTCATGCGCGCTCTCGCCGATGCCGGAATGACGATGATCATCGTCAGTCACGAGATGGGCTTCACCCGCGAGGTCGCCGACCGGGTCATCGTGATGGACGGCGGCCGCATCATCGAGAGCGGCGATCCCGCCCAGGTGTTCGAGAGCCCCTCCCACAAGCGCACGCGACAGTTCCTGTCGAAGGTCCTCTGACCCGCCGTACGGGCCTCACGGGAGACTCAGGACGACGCCCGTCTCGCCCGCCCGAATGCTCGTGACGCCCGCTGCGAGAGCATCGACGCCCCGCTCGATCGTCACGCTCTCGTCGTCGGACGGCTCGCGAGCGGTCGCGCCCGGCCAGATCACGGCCGTCACGTTCTCCGTCGGCTCGGCCAACTGTCCGCCGATCACGAGGACCTGCTGATCGAGGATCTTTCCCGTCTCGAAGTCGAACACGCCGACGACGCCTTCGCCGAGGCCCACGACCACGTCCGCGCCGGAGTCGATGGCCTCCACGAGCGCCTCCCCCACCGGGTCGTCGCTCGATACCGGGGCGATGAACTCCTGCAGGTCGGCTCCGCTGCTCTCCGCGAATCGGCGCACGGCGGCGAGGAGGGTGTCGGACCCGGCCGAGTCGTCGGGGACGACGACCGCGATGCGGTATCCCGCCAGGTCCGTCATGGCGCCGGGAGTCGCCTCGATGGTGCGGCCCGGGGCGGGCGCGACGTCGGACGCGATCGTCGTCGATCCGTCGGAGACGCACGACGTGAGGGCCAGCGAGAGCGCGACCGCCGCGGCGAGCGCTCCGACTCGGCGGACGTAACGGGAAGTGGTCGGCACCGCGTCAGTGAACAGGGCGCCGGCATCGGCGAGGTGACGCGCCGGTGGCCGCGCGGTGAACGGGGCCGCGTTGCGAGACAGCGGACCGCTGCCGTTCGCCGGACGTTGGCCATCCGTTCACCGGTCGCCGACAGAGTGCCGTGGGGCTCCGCCGAATCGCCGAGCCGCGCGTGAAGGAGAACCATGACATCCCCCCGTCCCCGCCGACGCCCGGTCGCGATCCTGCTCGCCGGAGCCGCAGCCCTCGGCGCCGCGTTACTGAGCACCGGTGTCTCCGGCATAGCGCCTGCGTCAGCCCATGGCATCTCGTCCGTGGTCTACGCGGACATCGCCGAGGCGTCGGAGGCCGGACGCTTGGACCTCGAGTTGCAGCTCGAGTATGACCTCTTCGTCGTCTCCGCGGCCGACGCGGAGCAGGTCGATCCGCTCTTCCAGGACGGCACCGCGGCGTGGGAGTACGGGGACGCGGGCGAGCAGGCCGCGACGCTCGACGCCTACGCGGACACCGCCCTCGCCTACGTGGCGGACCGGTTCACGGTGTCCTCGGGCGGCGAGCGCTGCGAGCTCGCGCCGGACGGCGGGTACGGCATCACCGAGCAGCAGGGCGTTCCCTATGCCGTCCTGCCGCTCGACGCGGAGTGTGCCGAGGGTGAAGGCGAGCTCACGGTCACGAGTGCGCTCTTCCCGGACGACGAGCTGTACGTGCAGGGCACGGAGACGATCCTCACCTACGACCTGCGGGGCGAGACCGGGAGCGCCGTGATCGACGCCGAGAACCCCGAGTTCTCCGTCGGGGAGAGCGCCGGTGCACGGCTGTGGGAGTTCTTCGTGCTCGGAGCCGAGCACCTGCTCTTCGGCATCGACCACGTCCTCTTCCTGCTCGCGCTCATCGCCGGATCGCGACGCCTGCGCGAGATCGTCCTCGCGGCGACGGCGTTCACGATCGCGCACTCCATCACCTTCATCCTCGCGGCGCTGCAGGTCTTCACCCTCCCTGCCGCGATCATCGAGCCGATCATCGCCCTCTCGATCGCGGTCGTGGCGGCCTGGCCGCTCGTCCGCTCGTGGCGGCGGCGTGGCGACGGCGAGGAGTCGGAGCCGCCGCGCGGACCGCTCGGGATCGACCGTGGCGGCTGGATCCGACTGGCCATCGTCTTCGCCTTCGGCCTCATCCACGGGATGGGGTTCGCGTCGGCGCTCGGCATCGACGAGCCGTGGTCGTGGTCGCTCCTGTGGTCGCTGCTCGTCTTCAACCTCGGCATCGAGGCCGTGCAGGTGGCGATCATCCTCGTCGTGTTCCCGCTCCTCGTGCTGCTGCGGCGCCGTGCGCCGCGCGTCGCGCTGTGGGTCAGCGCGTCACTCGGCGCGGGCGTCGCCCTCTTCGGACTCGTGTGGTTCGTGCAGCGCGTCTTCGGTTGGGAGTGACGCGGCGGTCGCGCTCGCGTCCCTTCGACAAGCTCAGGGACCGCCCTTCGACAAGCTCAGGGACCAGGGGTGCGGATCACACGCAACCACGCGGTCGCTGAGCCTGTCGAAGCGCCCCATGCCTCTTGCCAACAGCACTCGGCGTCCTCCGCCGCCTGCCGCTGCACCACAACACCCGGGCCTACGCGCTCACCGAGCGGGGTCTCGCGCTGCGGGAGGCCATCACCGCGCTCGCACGGTGGGGCGAGGAAGGCGGCTAGAGCGTCACGGGCAGACGCGGACGCTGGGGCGCGCCCAGTGACCGCCCGCTCGCCTCCGCGGATCAGTCGCGATCGACCGTGACGGTCGCCTCGGCGAGCAGCGCCCGCGCCGCCATGCCGATGACGGCGCTGTAGGTGGGGTACGCGAAGCGGACGTTCGCGAGCGTCGCGACATCGACGCCGGCGGCCATCGCCGTCGTGACGGACTGCACGACCTCGATCGCGTTCTCCCCCACGGCGTGGGCGCCGAGGATGAGCTCGCGCCGGCGATCCGCGATGAGGAGGAGGAAACCGCTCTCGCGGTCGTCGATCACGGCGCGGTCGACGTGCGAGAACGGCACCCGCGCGACGACGCAGCCCGGGTCCTGCTCGCGCGCCTGCTCCTCGGTGAAGCCGACCCCCGCGTAGTCGGGATCGGTGAAGCCGCCGGCCGGCAGCAGGTGGTGGGGCGTGCGCCGGTTGGCCTCGAGCACCGCGTTCTCCGCCGCGGCCTCGCCCTCGAACTGCGCGGCCTGCACGAGCATGTCCCGACCGTTCGCGTCACCGACGGAGAAGATGTGCGGGACGCTCGTGCGGAAGTAGCGATCGGCGGGCACGCTCGACCGGACCACCTCGATGTCGGCGTTCTCGAGGCCGAGGTCCTCGACGTCGGCGGGCCAACCCGTCGCCATGATCACGGCGTCGACGTCGCGCGACTCCAAACTCTCGCCCTGCGACCACGCGATGCGGATGGACCCGTCGTCCGTGCGCTCGAGGCTCTCGACCGTCGAGATGCCCGTGCGAACGTCTACGCCCTGGTCGACGAAGGCCGCGGACACGACCTCGGAGATCGACGCGTCGGACGCGATGAGGATCCGCGGGGCGACATCGAGGAGCGTGACCTCCGAGCCGAACGCGTTGAAGACGGTGACGAGCTGCGCTCCCGTGTTCCCCGCGCCGATCACAGCGACCCGGCGGGGCAGCTCGGAAAGCGTGAGCACGTCCTCCGGCACCGTCGCGAGCTCGTTGCCCGGGATCGGGAGGCGCCGGGAGTGCCCGCCGACGCAGATGATGATCGAGCCCGCGGAGACCCGGCGACCGCTGTCGAGGACGAGCGTCGAGTCGTCGACGAAGCGGGCTCGACCCTCCTGGATCAGCGCGACGCCCGCCTCGGCGAACCGTGCGGCCTCGCGCTTGATCGAACGCACGGCGTCGACGCGCTCCGTGACGCGCTCGACGGTGGCAGCCCAGTCGATGCGCGGCGTCCCGACCTCGACGCCGTAGTCGCCGGCAGCCCGTGTCTCGCGCATGAGTCGTGCGGTCTTCGCGAGCACGCGCGTGGGGACGCATCCGGTGTTGACGCACGTTCCGCCGAGTCGACCCGCCTCGAGCACGACGACCGACGTACCCAGTTCGGCGGCCCGCAACGCGGCCGCTGTGCCGGCGGGGCCGGCCCCGATCACGGCGATGTCGTATCGGTCTGCGGACGATTCGGACGACGCGGAGACGGTCGATGTCATAGTGCGATTCTCCGACGCGGGCGACGCGAGCACCCGGGGGTTGCTACTGCGTGTCGTGCCCGTAGGCGGCGAGACGCTTCTCGAGACGGATCCGTCGCCGGTTCAGCCGCGCGAGCGACCCCGCCCCGGTGGCGACCATCCTGGCCTGCGCTCCCAACGTCGGCAGACCCTGACGGCGCAGTGTCTCGTTCAGCTCGCGCGCATCGCCCTCCGTGCGTTCGGCCGCCACGCTCCGAGCGCGGAGGAACGTCTCCGACTGCAGGGGGTGCCCGGCGATCCGGGCGTTGACGGCCTCCAGCTGGTGCCGCAGAGCGGAGATCTTCGCATTCGTGTCCGGCATGGGGTCGAGCACACCATGCGCAGGTGACAGGATCCTGGACTTCGTGCTCCACGCACCGATACGACGACGGGATGTGCCGCCCTCACGACAGGTCTGTTTTGAGTCATTCACGATAACGGGCTACGGTGGGGGCATGCACACCGATCTCGCCGAGGAAATCCGAGCGGCGGGACTGCGGGTCACCCGCGGCCGCCTCGAAGTGCTCGGGCTGCTCGAGAACGCTCCGCATTCCGATGCCGAGAGCATCCACGGCCTCCTCACCGACATCGATCCGGACGTCTCGATCCAGTCGGTCCACAACATCCTGTCCGCCCTCGCCTCCGCCGGCCTCGTGCGCCGCATCGAGCCGGCCAAGTCCCCCGCCCGCTACGAGCGGCGGCTCGGCGACAACCACCACCACGTCGTGTGCACGGAGTGCGGAGCGATCGAGGACGTCGACTGCGTCGTGGGGCACGCGCCCTGCTTGAGCCCCTCCTCCACGAGCGGCTTCATGATCGCGACGGCGGAGGTCAACTTCTGGGGCGTGTGCCCCGAGTGCGCCGCGGCGGCCTCCCCCGAGCCCGCCGGCTCCGTCACCCCCGTCGCCTGACGCGACACCCTGAACGTTTTCGGCCCATCACCATCCCTGACATGAGGAGTCCCTCTGTGACGAACCACACCACCACCAACTCCGGAGCACCCGTCGGCAGCGACCAGCACTCGCAGAGCGTCGGCGCCGACGGCGCCATCGCGCTCACCGACCACTATCTGGTCGAGAAGCTCGCGCAGTTCAACCGCGAGCGGGTCCCGGAGCGCGTGGTCCACGCGAAGGGCGGCGGAGCGTTCGGCACGTTCACCACCACGAACGACGTGAGCATGTACACACGGGCCGCTCTCTTCCAGCCGGGCGTCGAGACGGAGCTGCTCACGCGGTTCTCCTCCGTCGCGGGCGAGCTCGGCAGCCCCGACACGTGGCGCGACCCCCGCGGCTTCGCGGTCAAGTTCTACACGAGCGAGGGCAACTACGACCTCGTCGGCAACAACACGCCCGTCTTCTTCATCAAGGACGGCATCAAGTTCCCCGACTTCATCCGCTCGCAGAAGCGCCTCCCGGGCAGCCACCTCCGCGACCACAACATGCAGTGGGACTTCTGGACCCTGCAGCCCGAGTCGGCGCACCAGGTGACGTGGCTCATGGGCGACCGCGGGCTCCCGTCGTCGTGGCGGCACATGGACGGCTTCGGGTCGCACACCTACCAGTGGATCAACGCCGAGGGCGAGCGCTTCTGGGTCAAGTACCACTTCCGCACCGCGCAGGGACACCAGACCCTCACGCAGGCACAGGCCGACCAGATCGCGGGAGAGGACGCCGACTTCCACATCCGTGACCTCCACGAGGCCATCGAGGCGGGGAACTTCCCGAGCTGGGACCTCTCCGTGCAGGTGATGCCGTACGCGGACGCCGCCGAGTACCGCTTCAACCCGTTCGATCTCACGAAGGTGTGGCCGAAGGGCGACTACCCGCTCATCCCCGTCGGCCGCATGACGCTCGACCGCAACCCGGGCAACTACTTCGCGGAGATCGAGCAGGCGACGTTCGCCCCGTCGAACTTCGTGCCCGGCATCGCCGCGAGTCCCGACAAGATGCTGCAGGCGCGCATCTTCAGCTACGCGGACGCGCACCGCTACCGCGTCGGGACGAACCACGCCGAGCTCCCGGTCAACCGGCCGCACTCCCAGACGAACAGCTACTCGAAGGACGGCGCGATGCGGCACGGCTACCGCTCCCCGCAGGAACCGGTGTACGCGCCGAACTCGTTCGGCGGCCCGCACGCCGACCCGGCCGCGCACGGCGACGACCGCGGCTGGCAGAGCGACGGCGAGCTCATCCGCGCCGCCGCGACGCTCCACCCTCAGGATGACGACTTCGTACAGGCACGCACGCTCGTCAACGAGGTGATGGACGACGCCGCGCGTGAGCGACTCGTCTCGAACATCGCCGGTCACGTCTCGAAGGTCACGATCCCGGAGCTGCGCGAGCGCGTCCTGCTCTACTGGAGCAACGTGGACGTCGTGCTCGGGCGCCGGGTCGCCGAGTCGCTCCCGCCCATCGCGGAGCCGCGCTCGACCCTCGTGGACGAGCCCGCCCCCGTCTCCCGCTGACGCCGGCTCAGCCGAGGCGCTGGAGGACGCGAGCGAGAGTCGCCGCGTCCTCCTCGCCCAGGCGGTCGATCAGGTGGGACCGAATGGCCGCCTCGAGGTACGGCCGAGCGACCTCGTAACGATCCCGACCGGCCGGGCTGAGGACCACGTCGACGCCGTTCGAGAGCCTCGTGCGCTCGACGGCGCCGCGCTCCTCCATTCGTGAGACGAGGTGGGAGACGCGCGTGCGGTCCCAGGCGAGCGCCCGTCCGAGAGCGTTCTGCCGCATACGTCCACCCGCGTCGTGGAGGTGGATGAGGATCGCGAACTCCGGCTCGGTCAGGTCGGAGTGCGCCGTGACGTCGGCGACGATCGCGGAACGGACCGAATCGTAGCTCCGCTTCCACAGCTTCCACAGGTCGCCGACGTCGACTGTTGACATATCCACACCCTCTTCCTACTGTTGATCTTACAACAGTGAGGAGATCACCGATGCTGAATCGTGCTCAAGAGCGGGCGACGCGGGAGGAGCTCTCCGCCAACCTCGTCCTCTCCGGCCTCGACCGGGATACGCTCGCCCGGTCGTTGCGGTTCGACGCCGAGCGCCTCGCTCGCACACTCGACCTGAGGCGCGGCTCCGACCCGTCGGACGTGTGGCTCCTACGCGACTTTCTCGATCAGGTGATCCGGGACCGCGGCCGGACGCCACGCGCGTGGACCGTGCTCATCCACCACGACGTCGCGCGGCAATGGTTCCCCATCCGCACTCCACCGCCGACGCCGAGCGACAC
>CAKTZW010000027.1 GCA_934636065.1 uncultured Labedella sp. | reverse complement strand
GGAATCCCTCGGTCGGGTGTCGGGGGGAACGCCCTCGACCCACCGGTGTCATCCCGACGGTGACGCGACGTCCTCGTGTGGAGAACCTAGCACCACCACGCCGCCATCCGCGGTGCTTTCGAGTATCCGGACGGTGACGAAGGCGGGAAAGCACCGCGCGCGGGCGGTGGAGGGACTCCGCGCCGCTCGGTTCGACCGGGGCTCAGTGACCCAGAGCGTCGAGGACCGCGGGGTGGAGCGCGCCGTTCGTCGCGAGCGAGCTGCGCGCCGAGAGGGAGTCCGAGCCGTCGACGGCCGTGAACCGCCCGCCCGCCTCCTCGACGATCACCGAGAACGGTGCGATGTCCCACTCCTTGACGTCGAACTCCGCGACGACGTCGACGACTCCCTCGGCGAGCAGACCGTACGACCAGGCGTCGCCGTACGCGCGATCCCGCCACACGGACCGCGTGAGGTCGATGAGGCGATCGAGATAACCGGCCTGGTCCCACTGCTGGATGCTCTGGAAGCTGAGGGAGGCGTCCGACAACGAGTCGACGCCGGACACACGCAGCCGACGCGGTTCGTCGTCGCCGTCGTGCAGCCAGGATCCGAAGCCGCGAGCGGCCCACCACCGCTTCCGGAACGCGGGAGCGCTCGAGACGCCCACGACCGGGTGACCGTCGACGACGAGGGCGATGAGCGTCGCCCAGTTCGGGACGCCGCGGAGGAAGTTCGCCGTGCCGTCGATCGGGTCGATGATCCACTGTCGCTCGGTGGTCCCGGCCGTGCCGAACTCCTCACCGAGGATCCCGTCCTCCGGGCGCTCGGCCGCGAGGAGGTCGCGGATGGCGGTCTCGACGGCCAGGTCGGCGTCCGTCACGGGAGTGCGATCGGGCTTCGACGAGACCGAGAGGTCGGCGGAACGAAAACGCTCGAGGGAGATGGCGTCCGCGATGTCGGCGAGCCGGAGGGCGAGTTCGAGATCGGCGGAGAGGGTGCGGCCGTCGATGTGGTCGTTCCCGGAAGCAGAGGTCACGACTCCCACGATAGGGCGTCGGCCGTTCCCGCCGCACGTCGAGGCGTCGAGCCGTCGATTGGCGTCGCCCCCGAACGGATGCTAGTGTTGACCCTCGGTTCGGGTCATCCGGATCATGCACCTCTAGCTCAATCGGCAGAGCAACTGACTCTTAATCAGTGGGTTCAGGGTTCAAGTCCCTGGGGGTGCACGGAACAGCCTCGTACCTCTCGCCAGGTACGGGGCTTTTTCATTTCCTACCTCCGACTCGATCGCGGTCCCGGGTCGCCATCGCTCGGTCGCTGAGCTTGTCGAAGCGTCTCGCCTGCATCGGATGGCTGCCCTTCGACAGGCTCAGGGACCGTGGTGCGACGGGCTCGGGGAACAGGCTTCGACGGGTGCACAGAGCGGCGCCGCGGACGCCGCGGAGGAGGGGCGGCGACCCGGAGGCGGATGATAGGTGCTCGGACCCGATAGCGCGAGGCTCCCGCCGAATCTGGGTCCGTTCAGGTGCCCTCGGTAACGTCGCAGACACACCGGAACACCACGCAAGGAGATCACGCATGCCCCAGGTCATCGAAACGATCGACGTCGACGTTCCCGTCTCCGTCGCCTACAACCAGTGGACCCTCTTCGAGGAGTTCCCGAAGTTCCTCGACGAGGTCGAGTCGATCAAGCAGGTCACCGACACGCTGACCGTGTGGAAGGTCAAGGTCGGCGGATTCGAGCGCGAGTTCGAGGCGAACATCACCGAGCAGCACCCCGACGAGCGCGTGGCCTGGAACAGCACCGGCGGCGAGACCGACCACGCCGGCGTCGTGACCTTCCACAAGCTCGGCGACCGCGAGACGCGCGTCACCGTCCAGATCGACTGGGAGCCCACCGGCATCCTCGAGAAGCTCGGATCGACGCTCGGCGTCGGCAACCACGCCGTGAAGAAGGACCTCAAGAACTTCAAGGAGTTCATCGAGGCGCGCGGAGTCGAAGAGGGCGGCTGGCGCGGCGACGTCGAAGCCTGATCCAGCCCGGCGCATGACGCCCGACGGCCGTCCCACTCGGTGGGGCGGCCGTCGTCGTGTGCGCCGCCGCGCGAGCCGCTAGCGTTGGACAGATGATCTCCCGACGTGACGCCGCGATCCGGCTCGACATCCCCGTCGAGATGGCGGTCAAGCACGGGCTCCCGAAGGTGCTGTCGGCGGAGGAGCTCGCGGCGATCGAGAGCGCGCCGCCCGCGTGGTTGCAGCAGTCCCGGTCGAATCGCACGGGGAAGCCGGTCTGGGCGACCCTCGAGTGCATCGTCTGCGGCGTCTCGGAGGTCGAACGCCCGAAGAAGTGGTGGCCGCGGTGGACGTTCCTCGCGTGCGACGACCACGAGGCCCGCGAGCTGCCCGTGCTCGCTCCGGGGGCTCGTCGCGAGGCGACGTACGGGATCGGCTCGCGCTTCGTCGCCTACACCGACGGGGACGCGTCAGCGGAGGCCGAGGCGATCAGCCGGTGACGCGCGGCGGGATCCGCTCCGTCTCGACCCCGCGGATCGTCCCCTCGTCAAGGACGACGCGCATGAACGTCGCGAACGGCTGACGGCGTCGATCGGTCGGCGATCCGGGGTTGACGAGGCGTCGCCCCTCGGGGGTGACCGAGTCCCATGGGATGTGGCTGTGGCCGAAGACCAGGAGATCGATGTCCGGGAACGCGGCGTCCATGCGCCGCTCCCGACCGGCCGCCGCGCCCGTCTCGTGGACGACGCCGATGCGGACGCCCTCGATGGTCGCGCGGGCGACCTCGGGCAACCGTGACTGCAGGTCGGTTCCGTCGTTGTTGCCGACGACGCCGATGAGCCGGCGCGATCGCGCCTCGAGGAGGTCGAGCGTGGCGACATCGACCCAATCGCCCGCGTGCACCACGACATCGGCGGCGTCGACCGCGGCCAGAACCGCGTGGGGAAGGACCTTCGCCCGCTTCGGCAGGTGCGTGTCGGAGAGGAGGAGAAGGGTCGTGCTCATCGCGAGCGCCGGGGGCTCGGCGTCACGAGCCCGTCGCGGCGCGGTCGCGCCGCGGCGAGCGGCGAGACGATCGCCGGGTCGACGGCGTCGGGGTCGTGGCGCAGGGGATCGGCCCACACGGCGATGGCCGTCTGCTCCCGGAGTGCGGTCTCGGCTGCGGCGGTACGGCCATGTGCCGACGGGCCCACCACGACGTCGTGTCCGACGATCGCTCGCGTGACCGCGAGAGAGAGCGAGCGACTCGCCAGCTGGGAGAAGATCGCGTCGGTGTCCGCCGCGCTGCGCAGCACGAGCGAATACCGTCCGTCGGGGCCGAGAGCCTCGCCCACGCGTCGGCTGACGAGCTCGTACACCTCGTCGGGGGAGAGCGGCTCGTGCGACGGGGCAGCCGGACGGGTCATCGGAATCTGTGCGCGTCGGCGGCGACCGAACATGGAGCGTCCCCCGTTCAGAGCTGAGATGCGGTCATTCTCTCGCGGGGGACTGCTCGGGCCGTGCTGACACGCCGGTCAGGACGAGCGGGTCTTGCCGATCTTCTTCTTCGCCTTCTCGGCGGGGGTGTCCTGCGTCTCCTCGGCCACGGAGCCGATCGATAGCGCGAGAGTCGCGATCCACGAGATCCAGAGGAAGATGAGGCGCCAGTCGCGTGGGCCCTTGCGCGTCGCCTGCAGCGTGTGGAACCCGCCGAACACGGCGCTGATGATGCTCGTGTTCATGATGTATTTGCGCATGATGAGTCCTTTCGCTCGCTTCAACGGTAGTGGACGCTCCCGACGACGATCGGGGTTTGCGCGGCCGTCGCCGGGACGATAAGAGGCCGTGAGCAGGCGTGACCACGCGCGTCGACCCCCTGGAGCGGACGAAAGCCGCTGATAGCCTGAGAGCCCGCCAGGGCGGAAGGACATCATCATCGCCAGCCAGACCCAGACCGAGGACAACGACGACTCCGTCACTCTCCACGCGGAGAGCTACGACTTCGTCGTCGTCGCCAACCGACTTCCCGTCGACAGCGTCACCGAACCCGACGGCACCCAGGGCTGGAAGCTCTCGCCGGGCGGCCTCGTCACGGCGCTCGAGCCCGTCATGCGATCGGCGGACGGCGCCTGGATCGGGTGGCCCGGAGCTCCCGACATGCACGTCGACCCCTTCGAGCACGGCGGCATCACGATGGTTCCCGTCGCCCTCGACGAGAGCGAGGTGGAACGCTACTACGAGGGCTTCTCGAACGACACGCTCTGGCCGCTCTATCACGACGTGATCGCGCAACCGAGCTACCACCGCGAGTGGTGGGACACGTACGTGTCCGTCAACCGGCGCTTCGCGGATCGCGCCGCCGCTCTCGCCGCTCCGGACGGCGTCGTCTGGGTGCACGACTACCAGCTCCAGCTGGTCCCGGGGATGCTGCGCGAGCAGCGCCCGGACCTCACGATCGGGTTCTTCAACCACATCCCCTTCCCGGCGTACGGCCTCTACTCCCAACTGCCGTGGCGCAGGCAGATCCTCACCGGGCTCCTCGGCGCCGACGTGATCGGCTTCCAACGCACGGCCGACGCGGGCAACTTCCAACGCGCGGTTCGTCGCCTCTTCGGGTACGAGACGCGGGGGTCGTCGATCCGCGTACCGCTCGAGGACACCGAGGAGCGCCGTCCGGAGAAGTCCCGCACCGTGATCGCCCGGGCCTTCCCCATCTCCATCGACTCGGCGTCCTTCGCGGATCTCGCCGAGGACCCCGCGGTGATCGAGCGGGCGCGGCAGATCCGCGAGGACCTCGGCAACCCGAAGACGATCCTCTTCGGCGTCGACCGGCTCGACTACACCAAGGGGATCCGGCACCGACTGAAGGCGTTCGCCGAGCTCCTGCAGGACGGTCGACTGGACCCGGAGGAGACCACCCTCATCCAGGTCGCGAGCCCGTCGCGTGAGCGGGTCGCCGCCTACATGGAACTGCGTGACGAGATCGAGATGACCGTGGGCCGGATCAACGGCGACTACGGCGCGATCGGTCGTTCGCCCGTGCACTACCTGCACCACGGCTACCCGCGAGAGGAGATGGTCGCGCTCTACCTCGCCGCGGACGTCATGCTCGTCACGGCGCTGCGCGACGGCATGAACCTCGTCGCGAAGGAGTACGTCGCCTCCCGCATCGACGGTGACGGCGTGCTCATCCTCAGCGAGTTCGCCGGGGCGTCGGACGACCTCCGCCAGGCGTTGCTCATCAACCCGCACGACATCCAGGGCGTCAAGGACGCCATCACGACGGCCGTCGACATGGAGCCGCGCGAGCGTCGGCGCCGGATGCGAGCGCTCCGGCGACGGGTGCTCGAGAACGACGTGGCGAAGTGGTCGCGCACGTTCCTCGACGAGCTGCAGCGCGCATCGCACGCCTCCGGATCGGCGTCGGCCCCCGACGCCGGAGCCGAGAGGGACGCGAACGACGAGGTGGGCGAGTGACGCTCGAACGGCCGCTCGACGCGGCCCTCGCGCGCCTGGCCGAGACCGACGTGCTCCTCGTCGCGTTGGACTTCGACGGCAACCTCTCGCCGCACGTGGACGACCCCCAGAGCGCGAGGCCCCTCCCGGAGGCCGCGCGCGCCGTCGATGCGCTCTCCGCGCTGCCGGGGACGACGGTCGCCCTCGTGTCCGGCCGGGCCATCGCGTCCCTCATCGACCTCTCGGGAGCGGGGGAGGACGTGCTGCTCGCCGGCTCGCACGGCGGGGAGTACCGCATGGAGCCGGGCTCTCCGCCGCTGTCCTTGAGCGCCGAGGAACTCGCAGTCGTCGACCGGCTGGGGGAGATCCTGCGCGAGGTCTCGGCGGCCCACCCGGGAACGGAGGTCGAGTCGAAGCCCGCGGGACACGCCCTGCACCTGCGCAACGCCGACGAGGACACCGCTCTCGACGCCCAGCACACGGTGCGACGCCGCGTGCTCGCCGAACTCCCCGGCATCACCGCACGACCCGGGAAGGACGTGGAGGAGTTCTCCGTCCTGGCCGCGACGAAGGGCGACGCGATCGACCGGTTGCGCGCCCATGTCGGAGCGACCGGCGTCTACTACTCCGGCGACGACCTCACCGACGAGGATGCCTTCCGCGTCCTCGCCGACGGCGACGTGGGCGTGAAGGTCGGCCCGGGGGAGACCCTCGCGCCGTTCCGCGTGCCGTCTCCGACCGAGGTCGCTGCGATCCTGGGACGGCTCGTGGAGCTCCGGGCGGCGCACGTCGGGACCGATTGAGCCCGCACCCGGCGGAATGGCCGAGGGAGCATCGCGCGGGTTCTAGACTCGTGACATGCCAGAAATCGATGTGAAACCGCGGTCGCGCGCGGTCACCGACGGGATCGAAGCCACGACGAGCCGCGGGATGCTCCGCGCCGTCGGCATGGGGGACGAGGACTGGGAGAAACCCCAGATCGGCATCGCGAGTTCGTGGAACGAGATCACGCCGTGCAACCTCTCGCTCGACCGGCTCGCCCAGGGCGCCAAGGAAGGCGTCCACTCCGGCGGGGGCTACCCGCTGCAGTTCGGCACGATCTCGGTCTCCGACGGCATCTCCATGGGCCACGAGGGCATGCACTTCTCGCTCGTCTCGCGCGAGGTCATCGCCGACTCCGTCGAGACCGTCGTGATGGCCGAGCGCCTCGACGGAACGGTCCTGCTCGCGGGCTGCGACAAGTCGCTCCCCGGAATGCTCATGGCGGCGGCGCGACTCGACCTCGCGTCGGTCTTCCTCTACGCGGGCTCGATCGCGCCGGGCTGGGTCAAGCTCACTGACGGCACCGAGAAGGAGGTCACGATCATCGACTCCTTCGAGGCCGTGGGTGCCTGCAAGGCGGGCACGATGAGCGAGGAGGACCTCAAGCGCATCGAGTGCGCGATCGCCCCGGGCGAGGGCGCGTGCGGCGGCATGTACACCGCCAACACGATGGCCTCCGTCGCCGAGGCGCTCGGCATGAGCCTCCCGGGCTCGGCTTCCCCGCCCTCCGCCGACCGGCGCCGCGACTACTACGCCCACCGCTCGGGCGAGGCCGTCGTGAACATGCTCAAGAAGGGCATCACCGCGCGACAGATCCTCACCCGGAAGGCGTTCGAGAACGCGATCGCCGTCGCGATGGCGTTCGGCGGGTCGACCAACGTCGTGCTCCACCTGCTCGCGATCGCCCGTGAGGCCGAGGTCGACCTCACGCTCGACGACTTCAACCGCATCGGCGACAAGGTCCCGCACATCGGCGACCTGAAGCCGTTCGGCACGTACGTGATGAACGACGTCGACCGCCACGGCGGCGTCCCGGTCGTCATGAAGGCGCTCCTCGACGCCGGCCTCCTGCACGGCGACTGCCTCACGGTCACCGGCAAGACGGTCGCCGAGAACCTCGCGGACATCAACCCCGACCCGCTCGACGGGAAGGTGCTCCGCACGCTCGACAACCCGATCCACGCGACGGGCGGCCTCACGATCCTCAAGGGCTCGTTCGCGCCGGAGGGCGCCGTCGTCAAGACGGCGGGATTCGACGCGAAGGTCTTCGAGGGCCCGGCACGCGTGTTCGAGCGCGAGCGCGCCGCGATGGACGCTCTGACCGAGGGCAAGATCTCCGCGGGAGACGTCGTCATCATCCGCTACGAGGGCCCGAAGGGCGGTCCCGGGATGCGCGAGATGCTCGCGATCACGGCCGCCATCAAGGGAGCTGGCCTCGGAAAAGATGTACTACTATTGACGGACGGACGATTCTCAGGCGGCACAACCGGCCTGTGCATCGGCCACATAGCACCCGAAGCGGTGGACGCAGGTCCCATCGCCTTCGTGCGCGATGGTGATCTGATACGGGTCGATATCGCTGCTCGCTCGCTCGACCTACTTGTCGACGACGCTGAGCTGGCTGCCCGCCGAGAAGGCTGGGCCCCTCTTCCCCCGCGCTATACCCGTGGCGTCCTCGCGAAGTACTCCAAGCTCGTGCATTCCGCTGCGGAAGGCGCGATCACGGGGTAGCAGCGCGGCGTCCGGCCCGCCGGAACACCCGATCCCAATCGTCAAGGAAACACTCATGTCTTCCGATCCCATGCCCACTCCGCTCCCGCGGAAGCCACCGGCCGCCGCCGCGCAGCCCGAGGAGATCACGGGGGCTGAGGCCGTCGTCCGCACGCTCGAGCTGCTCGGCGTCGACGACATCTTCGGTCTCCCGGGCGGAGCGATCCTGCCCGTCTACGACCCCCTCATGGACTCGACGGACCTCCGCCACATCCTCGTCCGGCACGAGCAGGGCGCCGGTCACGCCGCCGAGGGGTACGCCGCGTCGAGCGGCCGCCTCGGCGTCTGCATCGCGACCTCCGGTCCCGGCGCGACGAACCTCGTCACGGCGATCGCCGACGCCTACATGGACTCGGTCCCGCTGCTCGCGATCACCGGACAGGTGTTCTCGACGCTCATGGGGACCGACGCCTTCCAGGAGGCCGACATCGTCGGTATCACGATGCCCGTCACGAAGCACTCCTTCCTCGTGAAGGACGCCCGTGACATCCCGGCGACGATCGCGGCCGCCGCGCACATCGCCACGACGGGTCGTCCGGGTCCCGTGCTCGTCGACATCACGAAGGACGCGCAACAGACGACGGCGCCGTTCATCTGGCCGCCGAAGATCGACCTCCCCGGCTACCGTCCCGTCACCAAGGCGCACGGCAAGCAGGTGCAGGCCGCGGCACAACTCCTGGTCGAGTCCAAGAAGCCCGTGCTGTACGTCGGGGGCGGCGTCATCCGCGCGAAGGCGTCGGCCGAGCTCCTCGAGCTCGCCGAGCAGACGGGGGCTCCCGTCGTCACGACGCTCATGGCGCGCGGCGCGTTCCCCGACTCGCACGAGCAGCAGCTCGGGATGCCCGGCATGCACGGCACCGTCCCCGCTGTCCTGGCTCTCCAGGAGTCCGACCTGATCATCGCTCTCGGCGCGCGGTTCGACGATCGTGTGACGGGGAAGGCCGAGCTCTTCGCCCCGAACGCGAAGGTCGTCCACGTCGACGTCGACCCGGCGGAGATCTCGAAGATCCGCATCGCCGACGTTCCGATCGTGGGCGACGCGAAGGACGTCATCGTGGATCTCACGGCCGCGTTCCTCGCCGCGAAGAGGAACACCGCTCCCGACATCACGGAGTGGTGGACGTACCTGAACGGGCTCCGAGAGGAGTTCCCGCTCGGGTACGCGCCGACGACCGATGGCCTCCTCGCCCCGCAGTACGTCATCCAGCGCATCGGCGAGATCACCGGGCCGGAGGGCGTCTACGCGTCCGGCGTCGGGCAGCACCAGATGTGGGCGGCCCAGTTCATCAAGTACGAGCGCCCCAACTCGTGGCTGAACTCCGGGGGAGCGGGCACGATGGGCTACTCCGTTCCCGCCGCCATGGGCGCGAAGGTCGCCGAGCCGGAGCGCGACGTGTGGTCGATCGACGGCGACGGCTGCTTCCAGATGACCAATCAGGAGCTCGCGACGTGCGCGATCAACAACATCCCGATCAAGGTCGCCGTCATCAACAACTCCTCGCTCGGCATGGTGCGGCAGTGGCAGACCCTGTTCTACGACGGCCGTTACTCGAACACCGACCTCAACACCGGTCATGACACCGTCCGCGTCCCCGACTTCGTGAAGCTCGCCGAGGCGTACGGCTGCCTCGGCATCCGCGTCACGAAGGAGGAGGAGGTCGACGCCGCCATCAAGCTCGCGCTCGAGACGAACGACCGACCCGTCGTCATCGACTTCGTCGTGAGCGCCGACGCGATGGTGTGGCCGATGGTGCCGCAGGGCGTCAGCAACAGCTACGTCCAGTACGCGCGGGACCACAGCCCGGCGTTCGAGGAGGAGATCTGACATGTCGACTCACGTCCTGAGCCTCCTCGTCGAGGACAAACCGGGACTGCTGACCCGCGTCGCCGGCCTCTTCGCCCGCCGCGGCTTCAACATCGAGTCCCTCGCCGTCGGCGTGAGCGAGATCGACGGCCTCTCTCGCATCACCGTCGTCGTGGACGTCGAGTCGCTCCCGCTCGAGCAGGTGACGAAGCAGCTCAACAAGCTCGTCAACGTCATCAAGATCGTGGAGCTCGATCCCGCGCAGTCCGTGCAGCGCGAGCACCTGCTCATCAAGGTGCGCGTGGACAACTCGACGCGGTCGCAGGTCCTCGAGGCCGTCAACCTCTTCCGGGCCCGGGTCGTCGACGTCTCGACGGACGCCCTCGTGATCGAGGTCACGGGGGACTCCGGCAAGACCACCGCGTTCCTGCGGGTGCTCGAGCCCTACGGCATCAAGGAGATCGCCCAGTCCGGCCTCCTCGCCATCGGACGCGGATCGAAGTCGATCTCCGAGCGCGTCTTCAAGAACTGATCGACAGACCTCAACAACAAGGAGAAACCAGCAGTGACTGAAATCGCTTACGACCAGGACGCGGACCTCTCGCTCATCCAGGGCAAGAAGGTCGCCATCGTCGGCTACGGCTCGCAGGGCCACGCCCACGCGCTCAACCTCCGCGACTCCGGCGTCGAGGTCGTCATCGGGCTCAAGGACGGCTCGAAGTCGATCCAGAAGGCGCAGGAGGCGGGCTTCGAGGTGAAGAGCGTCGCCGACGCGTCCGCGTGGGCCGACGTCATCGTCATCCTCGCGCCGGACCAGCACCAGCGCACGATCTTCGCCGAGTCCATCAAGGACCAGCTCGGCGCGGGCAAAGCCATCGTCTTCGGCCACGGCTTCAACATCCGCTTCGGCTACATCGAGGCCCCCGAGGGCGTCGACGTCTTCATGGTCGCCCCGAAGGGGCCGGGCCACACCGTCCGGCGCGAGTTCGAGGCCGGCCGCGGCGTCCCCGTCATCGTCGCCGTCGAGAAGGACGCGTCCGGCTCGGCATGGGACCTCGCCTGGTCGTACGCGAAGGCCATCGGCGGTCTGCGCGCCGGCGGCATCAAGACGACCTTCACCGAGGAGACCGAGACCGACCTCTTCGGCGAGCAGGCCGTGCTCTGCGGTGGTGTCTCCCAGCTCGTGCAGTACGGCTTCGAGACCCTCACCGAGGCCGGCTACCAGCCGCAGATCGCCTACTTCGAGGTCCTCCACGAGCTCAAGCTCATCGTCGACCTCATGTGGGAGGGCGGCATCGCGAAGCAGCGGTGGAGCGTCTCCGACACCGCCGAGTATGGCGACTACGTCTCGGGCCCGCGCGTCATCGACCCGCACGTGAAGGAGAACATGCAGGCCGTGCTCGCCGACATCCAGTCCGGTGCGTTCGCGAAGCGGTTCATCGACGACCAGGACGCCGGAGCCCCGGAGTTCCAGGCCCTGCGCGCGAAGGCGGAGGCCCACCCGATCGAGGCGACCGGCAAGGAGCTGCGCGCGCTCTTCGCCTGGAAGCAGCAGGACGACGACTACACCGACGGCAGCGCCGCGCGCTGATCGTCGAACCGTCGAGCGATGGGC
>CAKTZW010000026.1 GCA_934636065.1 uncultured Labedella sp. | reverse complement strand
GCGTAGTTCATGCCGATGCAGACGACCGCGCTGGGCCGGGCGATCGGTGCGCCGATCCGGAGGGACGCGGCATCGGCGACCTCGGCGAGCTGGCCGTTCGCCCGCGCCTCCGCGGCGCGCGCCGGCCCGTCACCGGCGAGGAAGTCACCGTCGATGTCGGGCGTCAGCGGGGACAGATCGAAGGTGGCGTCTCCGTCCACGAGGACGGGGATCTCGTGGCCGACCGGGCCGAGGCGGGCGAACTTCATCTTGCGTGTCCTCATCGGGTTGTGGGAGATGGCGGAGCGGGAACAGTCAGACTCTATCGATCGGGGTCGGTCGATCGATCGAGTGGTCGTCCTCCCGCCGCCGTCGACGTGAGTCGGCGCGAGTTGGCGAGGGGCAGGACTCCGCTCGACGGGGGGATGACGCCGGGCGCGGTGTCGCCCGGTCGTACTAGCGTTGTCGTGTGAGTGAGCTCAGCCGATCCGAACGCCGCCAGAACGAGTCGTCCTCGAGCGCGAGACAGCGGGCCCACTCCGAGCTCAACGCGTGGCGGCGCATCGTCGGCATCCTCGCGAACGACGACGCGCGATCCGTCTACGCCCGCATCGTGCTCGGCGAGCCGGTCGACGAGGCGGCGACGGGGCTGCGGGAACGGCGACTCGGTCGCGTGCTCGCGAACCTCGCCGACAGCGGACTCGTCGAGGATCGGGACGGCACCCTCGTCGCCACCGGCGACATGTTCCGCGCCATGCTCGCGGCCGAGCCCGTGCAGCGCGCCACGGGTGTCGAGCGCTTCCTCCGCGATGGTCGGATCGACCAGTACCCCGCGTCGGCGTCGGAGCGGCGGGAACTGCTCGAATGGGTCGCCTCCGAGGCATTCACGGCCGGAGAGGAGCTGAGCGAGCCGGAGGTCAACGCCCGGCTCGAACGCTTCGCCGACGACGTCGCGGTCCTACGTCGCTACCTCGTGGACCACGAGTTGCTGGAGCGCACGGCCTCGGGCTCGACCTACGCGCCCGTCGCGCGCTGACCGCCGTCGAGCGTTCGGTCGTCACCCCCTCGACCGTCGCGCACCCTGAAGAGGGGGCCGCTGCGCCGGCTCGTTCGCCGTCATCGCGGGCGACGGTGCGGCTCTCTTCCGGTGAGACCCCCGGAAGGATCGAAACCATGAACATCGTCATCGACGAGTACAGCGTCTGGACCACCGCGCTCAAGGCCGATCGCCTCTTGAACCGCCTCCCCGCCGAGCAGATCGCGCACCTCGGCGACGGTTTCGGCTGGGACATCACCGACGCCGACGTCGTCATCGCCCGCCGTCACCTCATCGGCGCCCGCGTCGAGGCGATCGTCCTCGGCCGCGAGATCACGCGCATGACCGCCCTCGTCGGGGGAGACGTCATCGAGCTTCCGACACTGACGGGTCACGCCGCTCGCTGACGGCTGCACACCCGCCGACCCCGCGAGTCGGCGGGTCCGGATCGTGCTCTCAGCCCCGGGGCGGGCGCCGGAACAGGCGGCGCAGCCACGACGAGAACCGCGCGGCGTGCCGGTCGGTGAACTCGTTCGACAAGTCCTGCGACGCCCGCCCGACGTCGCCGCCGGCCCTGATCGCCTCGAGCGCGGCGAGCGCGCGTGCCTCCTGCTCCGCAGCCCGGCGCGCCCGCTCGTCCTTGTCCACGCGGCGAGCCTACAAGCCGCGCCGGTCTCAGCCGGACGTCTTGACCGCCTGGAGCGTGTACGAGAGGGGCGCGACCCCGTCGAGCGCCGCGAGCCGGTACTCGCCGTCGTCGGTCGCGACCATCTGGCCGGGGAGCGCCTCCCACGGGACGCTCCGGTGCTCCACGAGACCGGTGATGGCGAGGCCGTGGTCGAGCAGCGCCGTGACGATCTCGCCCAGGCCGTGGTTCCACTCGTACGTCTTCGTCGCGGTGAGCGGGCGGTCGGTGGCGACGTAGCTCGAGTCGTCGTCCCACTCGAGAGGCTCCTCCGATTCGAAGTAGGGGAACCGGAGGTGCAGGTCGTCGTCGATGGTCTCGTCCATGGCCCAGAGGATCGGGTGGCCCTCGCGGATGAACAGGCGTCCGCCCGGGCGCAACAGGGCCGCGACTGTCGCC
Source organism: uncultured Labedella sp. (assembly GCA_934636065.1). GTDB lineage: Bacteria > Actinomycetota > Actinomycetes > Actinomycetales > Microbacteriaceae > Labedella. Next base: position 9,362 of record CAKTZW010000026.1, on the reverse strand, counting down.
GCCCACCGCTCGATGCTCGGCAACCAGCACAGCGCACCGATGCCCGTGTACACGAGGTCGAACGATCCGGCGTCGAGGACGTCGGTCGCCGCGTACACGTCGCTCTCGACGAAGTCGACGTCGTCGCCCGTCCGCGCGACGAGGTCGCGCGCCTTCTCCACGGAGACGGGGGAGAAATCGAGGCCCGTGACGCGGGCGCCGAGGCGGGCGAGCGAGAGCGTGTCCGTACCGATGTGGCACTGCAGGTGAGCGGTCCGCAACCCGGCGACGTCTCCGAGTCTCTCCCGATCGAATCGGACGACGTCCGACAGCAGGGATCGGTCGTGTACGTACCGGTCGATCCCGTAGCCGAGCCCGCCGCTCGCCCCATGCAGCGTCGCCCGGTCGTCCCAGTTGGCGCGGTTCGCCTCCCGGTGGTGATCCAGCGGTTCGGACATCTCGGACCTCTCTTCCGCCCGACCATCGAGCCGACCAGGCTATCGCCCGGACTCGCCCGCGCGAAGCCGGCGGCGGGGGCGGAGGTCGGATCGCCGGCACCCGGATTGTGAACGCTGTGTTTAATGCAGATTTCGTCCCGCTCTTGTGGGCCGCCGTTCGCTTAGTGTTCACTTGACCGGACAAGCGGTTGAGTGGACGAAGAGGACCCGAACCATGCGCGTAGACCTTGAGCACGGGCGCGGCGAGCAGCCGCTGTACGTGCAGCTCGCAAACGCTCTCGAGGACTTCATCGCACTCGAGAAGCTGCGGCCGGGCGACCTGCTCCCCAGCGAGAACGTGCTCGCGACCGAGAACCGCCTCAGCAGGGCGACCGTCATCAAGGCGTTCGACACGCTCGTGGACCGTGGCGTCGTCACGCGCCGTCAGGGCAAGGGCACGTTCGTCAACGCCCGGCCCATGGAACGGCAGCTCCCGGAGCTCAACAGCTTCTCCGAGCACGTGCACGGCCTCGGCCTCACCCCCGGGAGCACGCTGCTCTCGTTCGAGTCCATCGCGGCGGGTGCCCCGGACCGGCCGTCGTCGGCCTTCGCTCCCGAGGAGGCCCTCGTCGTGGTGGAGCGTCTCCGAACGGTCGGCGACCAGCCCGTCGGCATCCACCGGACCCTCGTGCCGGCCGACGTCGCCGAGACGATCGGCATGACGGAGCAGTCGACGGCGCGGCCCGACTTCTCGTTCTACGAGGCGCTCCGCCGCAACGGCGTCCACCTCGACTCCGGCGAGGAGTCGCTCCGCGCCATCAACGCCGATGCACGCGACGCCGAGCACCTGGGCGTCGACGAGGGCGTCGCCCTCATCGAGATCGTCCGCGCCTCGCGCGATGCGACCGGCCGCCTCGTCGAGGTCGTCCGGGCCCGATACCTCGGGACGCAGTACCTGTACCACATCACCTTCGCCCCCTCATCCCTTTCCTCCGGAGGACACCATGAAGATTCGACCCGCTCTGGCTCTCGCACCGGCGGCGGCCTTGCTGCTTCTGAGCGCCTGTTCGAGCACGACGACCGATAGCGGCTCGAGCGGATCGGGCGACGGGAACGTCGGCTCGGCCGCCCTCGTCGTCGCTCAGGGTGGACTCGGCGACGAGTCGTACAACGACCTCGCCTACTCCGGCTTCGAGAGCGGACTCGAGGAGTACGGCATCGAGGGGACGCCGATCGAGTCGGACGACGTGGTGGGGCAGGGCGAGCAGATCCTGCGCCGGGCGGGTGACGAGGGACTGGGCATCGTGATCGACCTCGAGTACTCGCACGCCGAGGTGCTCCCCGCCGTCGCGGGCGACTACCCCGACACGAACTGGGTGCTCGTGAACGCGGAGGCGGCGGGCGACAACGTCGCGTCGGTCCTCTTCCAGGAGCAGCAGGGCTCGTACCTCGCCGGGGCGCTCGCCGCGATGCACACCGTCAACACGGACGACCCGAAGATCAACGAGGAGAAGGTGATCGGCGTCATCGGCGGCACGCAGTCGACCGGCATCGACAAGTTCCTCGTCGGCTTCATCCAGGGCGCGATGGACGTCGACCCGGACGTCGAGGTGCTCACGGCCTACTCCAACGACTTCGCGGACCCGACGAAGGGCCAGCAGCTCGCCGAGTCGATGTTCGAGCAGGGCGCGGACATCGTGTACGCCGTCGCCGGCGGCACGGGTGCCGGTGTCATCCAGGCCGCCGAGGACGCGGGTCGCTACGCGATCGGCGTCGACGCGAACCAGGACGCCGTGGCCCCCGGAAGCGTCCTCACGAGCATGCTCAAGAAGACCGACGTCGCGATGGAGACGATCCTCGGCCAGTACGCCGACGGCGAGTTCCCCGGCGGTGAGACCCTCAACCTCGGCCTCGCCGAGGACGGCGTCGGCCTCAGCGACTTCGAGTTCACGAAGGACGCGATCGGTCAGGAGACCATCGACGCCGTCGCGGACCTCGAGCAGCGGATCGTCGACGGAGACATCACCGTGTGGGATGTCGTGAGCGACGGCTACCCGGAGTTCTACAGCGGGTCCTGACAGACCGCCCGGCCGGCGGCGCCCAGCGCACCGCGCACCGCCGGTCGGGCCCCATCCCCTCCCCGACAGCAGGAGAAACGAGCGTGAGCATCGCCTCCCCCCGCCGCAGCGCGGCTCCCGAGCGCGGAACACCGGGCTGCCGCATCGGCGCGCGTGACGTCAGCCGTTCCTTCGGGCCCGTGCGCGCGAACGTCGCCGTGACGCTCGAGGTCGCTCCGGCGACGGTGCACGCCGTAGTGGGCGAGAACGGCGCGGGGAAGAGCACGCTCATGCGGATGCTCTACGGGCTCGACCGGCCCGACTCCGGTTCGGTGATCGTCGACGACGTCGCCGCCTCCCTCTCCGGGCCCCGCGACGCGATCGCACGGGGCATCGGGCTCGTCCAGCAGGAGCTCGCGATCGTCCAGGAGCTCACCCTCCTCGAGAACCTCATCCTGGGCCACGAACCCCGGACCGGCCCGCGGATCGACTGGTCGGCGGCGCTCGAGCGCGCCACGGAGCTCGCCCGCTCGGTCGGCATCACCGTGGAGTGGGACACGACGGCGGCGCACGCCTCCATCGCGATCCAGCAGCAGGTCGAGATCCTCCGACTCGTCTATCGCGGCGCCGACGTCCTCATCCTCGACGAGCCGACGGCCGTGCTCGCCCCCGCACAGGCCGACGAACTCCTGCGGCTGCTCGGGTCGCTCCGGGACGCCGGGCGCACGATCGTGTTCATCAGCCACAAGCTCGACGAGGTCGTGACCGTCGCCGATGTCGTGACGGTCCTGCGGGCCGGCCGGACCGTCGCACGGCTCGAACGCGGCGGCTACACGCGCGACGACCTCGCCGGCCACATCGTCGGCGACTCCGCGCCGACGGAGCGCAGCGCCTCGCGCGGGCGGCCGGGCGACGTCGTCCTGGCGGTGACGGGGCTCAGCGCGACCGACGACCGCGGTCTCGCGCGGCTCGACGACGTCGGCTTCGAGGTGCGCTCCGGCGAGATCCTCGGGGTCGCGGCGGTCGCGGGCAACGGGCAGGAGGAGCTCGCCGAGGTCCTCGCGGGAATCCGGACGGCCTCCGCCGGGGACGTCGTGCTGGGCGGACGTTCCGTGGTCGGGATGCGGGTGCGCGCGCGCCGGGCGGCCGGCGTCGCGTACGTGAGCGCGGACAGGAAGCACGAGGGTCTCGCCCTGGGCCTCTCGCTCGCCGACAACGCCATCGCCTCACCCGACCTGCCGTCGCTCGCGCGCGGCGGCTGGCTCCGGCCCTCCCGGGTCCGCGAGCGGGTCGCGTCAGTGCTCGAGCGCGCCTCCGTGCGCTTCGGTTCGCCGTCCGACCCGGCGTCGAGCCTGTCCGGCGGCAACCAGCAGCGCGTCGTGATCGGTCGGGAGACCATCGGGCGCCCGACGGTCCTCATCGCGAGTCAGCCGACGCGCGGCGTCGACATCCGCGGAATCGCCGACCTGCACGAGCTCCTCCGCCGTGCCCGCGAGGACGGGACGGCGATCGTCCTGTTCAGCGAGGAGCTCGACGAGCTCCGCGAGCTCGCCGACCGCATCGTCGTGCTCCACCGGGGCCGCGTCGCCGGCGAGTGCGCGGGCGACGCGAGTCGCGCGGAGATCGGAGCCCTCATGCTCGGTCGGCACGACGACCGCCCGACGACGACCGAGGGAGGGGCGCGATGACGACGACTCCGGAACACGCGGCCCCCGTCGCGCCGGCCCCCACCGACGCCCGGCAACCGGCGGGCCGTCGTGTCGCCGTCGCGACGGGGCGCGTGCTCCGGCACGCCGGCCTGCCCGGCGGTATCGCCCTCGTCGTCGGCGCGCTCGTCCTCGCCGCGACGGGCAACGACCCCCTCGCCGTGTACGGGCGACTCGCGGCCGAGGCCTTCGGCACGCCGAGCCGGATCAACGCGACGCTCGCGGCCACGACGCCCATCCTGTTCACGGCGATCGCCGCGGCCTTCGCCTATCGTGCCGGCGTCTTCACCGTCGGGGTCGAGGGCAGCTTCGTCCTCGGCGGGCTCACGGCCGCCGTCATCGGGGCGCGCATGGAGGGGGCCCCGCCGATCGTCGCGATCCTGCTCCCCCTCCTCGGGGCGACGGTCGCCGGCGTCCTCGTCGCCGTCGTGCCGGCGGTCCTGCGCTCGCTGTGGGCCGTCGACGAGGTCGTGACGACGCTCATGTTCAACTTCATCGTCGCCGGGCTCGCGGGCTGGAGCGTGCAGGCCTTCTTCCAGGAACGCGGCCAGGCCAACTCCGCCACGGCCTACGTCGCCGCGAATGCGGAGCTCCCCGCCATCGCCCCGCCGGGACAGACGAGCTGGGGGCTCGTGATCGCGCTCCTCTTCCTCGTCGGCTACACGGTGTGGATGCGCTTCACGACGATCGGCTTCGAGTTCCGGGCGGTCGGAAGCGCCCCGCGGTTCTCCATCGCGCAGGGGCTCCGGGTCCGCACGGTCCTGCTCGTCGCGCTCCTCGGTGCCGGCCTCATCGGCGGGATCGGGGGAGGCGCCCACACCCTCGGTCTCGTGCATCGCTACACCGAGGGGTTCTCCGCCGGTTTCGGATTCACGGGCATCGCGATCGCGCTCCTCGCCCGCTTCAACCCGATCGGGATCCTCGTCGGCGCCGTGCTCTTCGGCGCCCTCAATGCGGCGGGCGCGACGGTGCAGCTCTTCATCGACCTGCCCGTCCAGCTCATCGACATCCTGGAGGGCACCGTCATGGTCTTCGCCGTCGCGGTCTTCGCGATCCCCCGGATCGCGACCAGGCGCTGCGCGCCGCCGTCGGGTCGCCCGGGAAGGGAGCGCCGCATGATCGACGCCCTCATCGCCTCGGGGCTCACGCTCTCGGTGCCACTCGTCCTCGCCGCGCTCGGCGGCGCGATCCATCGGATCGCCGGTGTGGTCAACATCGGGCTCGAGGCCCACATGCTCACGGGCGCACTGTTCGGCGCGCTCCTCAGCGGCGTCACCGGGAACTGGGCGCTGGGAGCGCTCGGCGGGATGCTCGCCGGCGCGTTCACGGGGTGGATCATGAGCCTCCTCATCACGCGGCTGAAGGGCAACGAGATCATCGTCGGCCTCGGCTTCAACATCGTCGTCCTCGGCACGATCGGCTACGTCCTCCGCGCCGGATTCGGGGTCTCCGGAACGCTCCAGATCGACGGACTCGAGCGTCTGCCGCGCTTCGTCATCCCCGGCGTGCACGACGTGCCGGTCCTCGGCGCGCTGATCTCCGGGAAGGACCCGCTGTTCTGGCTGTGCGTCGTCCTCGTGCCGGTCGTCGCCTGGATCCTCCGCAACACGGCGTGGGGCGTGCGCCTGCGCGCGACGGGAGCGGCGGAGCCCGCGGCCACCTCCCTCGGCCTACGGACGGCGGGTCTCCGCGACGGCGCCGGTCTCATCGCGGGAGCGCTCGCAGCGCTCGGTGGCGTCGCCCTCAGCCTCGGAACCGTCGGGCTCTTCAACGAGAACATGACGGCGGGCCGGGGCTACGTCGCCCTCGCCGCGTTCTACTTCGGTCGTTCCCGACCGTTGCCGACGGCGCTCGCGTGCGTGCTCTTCGGCTTCTTCGACGCCCTGCAGATCCGCCTGCAGACCGTCGGGGGCGTCAATCCCGACATCATCTCGACACTGCCGTACGCGGCCGTCGTCATCGTGCTCGCCGTCACGGGCATCCGCGAGCATCTCACCAGCGCCCGGAAAGTGAGCTGACATGACCGAGTCCTCCCGCGTGCCCACCGCTCTCGTGCTCGTCGACGTCATCGCGTCGTTCTTCGACGAGAACGAGCCGAACTTCTACCCGGCCGCCCTCGAGGTGCTCGACCCGATCCGGCGACTCCTCGACGTGGCGCGGGAGAACGGCACCCTCGTCGTGCACGCCGTCGAGCGGCACTACCCCGGGTTCGGGGACTTCGAGTTCTCGAAGCTCCCGCGGCACCACGAGATCGGCGCGAGCGACGCCGCGTACGTGCCCGGCTTCGAGCCGCTCCCGAGCGGGCGGGAGGTCGAGGTGCCCAAGCGGCGGTTCTCCGCGTTCTACGCCACCGACCTCGACCTGCTCCTGCGCGAGCAGGGGATCCGGCGCATCGTCGTCGTCGGCGTGAAGACGAACGTCTGCATCCGCGCGACGGCGCAGGACGGCTTCGCCGGCGGGTTCGAGGTGTGGGTGCCGCGCGAGACGACCAACTCGAACCGGCCACACCTCGCCGAGGCGAGCCTCGAGGACATCGAGCGCTACATCGGCCGCGTCCCGACGCTCGACGAAGCGATCGCCGCCCTGTGACCGCCTCCGCCGCTCCGACCGTCGCCGTCGTCGGGTACGCCTGCCTCGACTCGTCGACGTCGGTGCGCGCCTTCCACGGGATCGACGCGACGAGCATCCTCGAGAGACCGCTCGTCTCGTCCGCTCCGGCGCCCGGGGGGATCGCCCACCTGACGCGCGCCGTCGCGGCCGGCGGCGCGCACCCCGACGCCGTCAGCTGGGTCGGAGACGACCACGGTGGCCGCGCGTGGACGGAGGCCGTCGGGCGCACCGGCGGCACCGCGGGGATCGTGACGGCGGGCACCCGGAGTCCGAGCGCCACGCTCATCGAAGTGGGCACGGGCGGGACGATCTGCCTCTTCGACCCGGGCGACTGCCAGGGCACCGCCCTCGACGCCGCCCAGTCGCGTGCGATCGAAGAGAGCGGCTGGACGCTGCTGACCGTGGCCCCCCGGACCGTCACGGAGGCGGTCCTGTCCGCCCTCCCGCCGGCGGCGCGGCTCGTGTGGGCCGTCAAGCACGACGAGGACGCCTACGACGGCGCGATGGTGGAGCGACTGCTCGCTCGCGCCGACGTCGTGAGCTTCAGTCGGGGGGAGCGACCGTACCTCTCCCGCGGCGGAACGCCCGTCGAGCGGCTCGTGCGCCCCGGCGCCCTCGTCGTCGAGACGCGCGGTGCCGACGGCGTCGGGTGGGCGCGGGCCGACGGGACGTCGACGCCGCGCCAGCACCCGATCGCCGTCGACCCCCTCGACGTCGACGACACCACGGGAGCCGGCGACACCTTCGTCGGCACGCTCACCGCGCTGCTCGCCTCCTCCGCTCCGGTCGCCTCGCTCGAGGACACGACCATCGACGAGCTCGTCACGAGGGCGTCGCGAGCGGCCACGGCGCTGCTGCGCGAGCGCACCACATCCTCGGCGACCACCGCCGACGCACCACAGAAGGAGAACCACTGATGTCGAGTTCCACCGCCTGGTACCTGCGCTGCGGACCGGAGGACGTCGGCGACTCCGCCGTCCTCGTCGGCGACCGCGGCCGTGTGCTGCTCGCCGCCGAGCTCCTCGACGACGCGGTCATCCTCAACGAGGACCGCGGCCTCACCACGGCGACCGGCTACCACGCGGGCCAGCGGATCACGGTGAGCGCTTTCGGCATGGGAGCACCCATCGCGACGGTCGTCCTGCACGAGCTCGCCGGTCTCGGCGTCCGCCGCTTCGTGCGGCTCGGCACGGTCATGACGCTCGGCGACACCGAGCTCGGCGAGCTCGTCGTGGCCCACGGTGCCGTCCGCGGCGAGTCGACCTCGGCGAGCTACCTCCCCGTCGAGTTCCCCGCGGTGCCCGACCTCGCGCTCACGGCGCAGCTCGAGCGCTCCGTCCTCGCGGCGGGGGCGCCGACGCGGTCGGGCATCTTCGCCACCTTCGACGGCTTCTACACCGACATGTTCGAGACGGGGAGCGGACGCATCCCCGTCGCCGAGCGCTACGCCGCGCTCGCCCGTGCCGGTGTCGTCGCGGCGGACATGGAGACGAGCGCGGTCCTCGTGGCCGCTCGTGCCCTCGGCGTCTCGGCGGGCTCGCTCTGCCTCGCGAGCGTCTCGGGCGTCGACAACTCGAAGATGGAGCACTCCGCCCGCGTCGCGGCGGAGGCCGACCTGCTGCGCGCCGGCTTCGACGCGCTCGCCGCCGCGGCGGCGACCGCCACCGCCGCCGTGTGACACCACGACTCGATCACCGAAGGAGCACACCATGACCATCGCCCAGACCTACCTCGAGGACGTCATCGCGAAGATGACGTGGGTGCGCGACACGCAGGCCGACGCGATCGCCGCGGCCGGCGAGATCTGCGCCGACGCGATCGCCGGAGACGGGCTCGTCTTCACGTTCGGAACCGGGCACGGCGGCTTCGCCGCTCTCGAGTCGTTCCCGCGCACGGGCGGCGTCACGGGCTTCCGGCCGATCGTCGAGAGCTCGATCGCGCTCATGCACCACGTCCTCGGCGACCAGGGCGCCGCGCAGTACCGCTTCCTCCACACGCAGGAGGGGTACGGCAAGGCCATCCTGCGCTCGCACCAGCTGAAGGACGGCGACGCCCTCATCCTCTTCAGCCACTCCGGCATCAACCCCGTCATCCTCGACATGGCCGTGGAGTTCCAGGAGCGCGGGCTCAAGGTCATCGGGGTCACGAGCGTGCCCCACTCCTCGCAGGTCGCGAGCCGGCACTCGAGCGGCCAGCGGCTCTTCGAGATCGCCGACGTCACGATCGACACGGGCATCCCGCTCGAGGACGCGTCGCAGTTCATCGACGGCCTCGAGTACCCCGTCGGGCCGACCTCGACCTCCGTCGCGGTGGCGGTGTCCCACGCGATCAACGCCTCGACCTCCGCGGCCCTCGTCGCGCGCGGCGTCGAGCCCATGATCATGGTCAACACCAACTCCAACCGCACCAGGGAGGCGCACCAGCAGAACGACCGGAACTACGCCGAGCTCTGGCGTCGGCTGCGGAGCCGCGAGTTCTCGGCGCCGGTGGTGAAGTGAGCGCCGGGGTCGCGACCGACACCACGGCGCCGTCGGCCAGGTATTTGCCGAGGCCGTCGAGCTGGGCGCGGGCCT
>CAKTZW010000025.1 GCA_934636065.1 uncultured Labedella sp. | reverse complement strand
GGTGCGGACAGCGCGGGCGATCCGCAACTTGGACTCGTGATACCGCGCGGTCTCGTGCGCGAGCGCGGCGGTTGCCGCCGCGGCCGACTCGTCCTCGTGGACGACCCGGAAGAGCGAGCTGTCGGTACGCGCGGCGATGAGCTGCTGCGGCGTCCACCCGAGTCGCGACAGCCTCACCGCATCGTCGGGGACCGACGTGCGGTAGGCGAGGGCGCGACGCCACGCGTCGCGCTCCGCATCGGGAAGATCGGCAGCCGCCCATAATGCATCGAGGTCGACGTCGCGGAACCAGTTGGACTGCTCGTCGTCGCTCTCGACGCGGGCGTACTTCCCTCTCATGCGGAGCTCCTCTCGGACGACGTCGTCGCCATAGTGGGTATGTCGTTGCAGGGTGGAGCCAGGCGCATCGCCTGCTGTCTCGGGCTCGCCAGGAGACCCCGGGGTGGCGGGTCGTTGGGTCAGCGCGCCTCACGGGCGCGGTGGGAGCGGATGTTCGGATGGTCGCCGTCAGTGCGACGTGGGTGAGGTCACGAACGGACGGCGGACGATGAGTCGGGGTTGGAGCAGGCGCTGCAGTGGCGCGGCGTCTTCGTCATCGAGTTGCGTCTGCATCGCTTCCATCATCGCCACGGCGGTCTCGGTCAGAGGCTGCGTCACGCTGGAGATGCCGAGAGCGGCGGCCACGGGGGTGTCATCGAAACCGACGACGTCGAGCGGGACACCCGCGGTCCGAGCGCTCTCATACGCGCCGAGGGCGAACGAGTCGCTGGCGCACACGACAGCGGTGAGCTCCTCCCCGAGAAGCGCCTCGCTGATCGTCGCCCGAGCCGCCGATACGTCGTCGACGCTTCGGAGGTCCAGGCCGGATCGACCCGCGGCATCGAGTGCCTCTCGCCAGCCCCGTCGCCGGTCGTCACCCAACGCGCCGTCCTCGGGCCAGCCGAGGAACGCCACCCTCTCGTGTCCCGCGGCCAGGAGGTACTCGGCCGCCTGACGGGTTCCCGCCGCGCCGTCGACATCCGCCCACGCATGAGCCGTCTGGGACTGGTCCCACTGTCGCCCGAAGGTGACGAAGGGGATCCCCTTCTCGCTCAGCCACTCCGTGCGGATGTCGCCCGGATGAGTGCCGATGACGACGAAGCCGTCGACGTTCGCCTCGGAGAGCAGGTCCTCGAACGCCCTCGTCTCCGCAGTCGAATCGGGTGCCGTGAACAGCGTGATTCGATAGCCGACGGCGTGCGCGGCCTCGATCATGGCATGCAGGAACCGGTCGTGGAGCACGCCGGCGGTCAGGCTGTTGCTTGCATCGACGAGGCGCATCCCGAGCATCCTCGATCGTCCGGTCCTCAGCTGCCGAGCCGCTGATGACCGGACGTAATTCTCCGAAGCGACCGCGTCGAGCACCCGCTGACGAGTGCTCGGCTTCACGTGCTTCGCACCATTGAGGACGTTGCTCACGGTCTGCTTCGACACGCCGGCGACTCGGGCGACGCTTGCGAGCGTTCCACGCCGAGTGGGCATCGTCGCCGCCTTCCTGGATCGATAAAAACTTGCTGCGCCCATCCTGCGGAGGATGCCGCGACGATGTCAAGAGGATTTCATGGATCGATAAAATATCGGCCCGGATGCGTGGCGGACACGGAGCCGTCGCGCCAGATCACGAGGGCGCCCCGCCGCCGGCGTTGTCGGGCACCGGTTCGTGGCCCGCACGGGGGGACTTCTGCCCGTGTACCGGACGGCACCCTCCCGATAGGGTGAAAGGACCGCCCACCACACACTCTGGAGTGTCATGGACCTGCTCGCCATCGCGTCGATCCCGATCATCATCGCCGTGGTGGTGATCCTCATCATCGTGGCCCTCTTCATCAAGAGCCGCTACAAGATCGCGAAGCCCGACGAGGCCATCATCGTCACGGGCCGCAAGGCGAAGAAGACCGTCGGAGCCGACGGCCGGACCATCACGGACCTCTCCGGTCAGAAGGTCGTTCAGGGCGGTGGCGTGTTCGTCGTCCCGTTCCTCCAGCGCCACTTCTCGTTGTCGCTGCGCTCCCGCGCCATCGGCATTCAGGGCGTCGCGCAGACGCGCAACGGCGTCACGATCCGCGTCGAGGCGGTCGCCGTCGTCAAGGTCGGGGACAGCGACGGCGCGATCCGTTCCGCCGCCCAGCGCTTCCTCGGCCAGGACCAGCACATCGAGCCGTTCACGCAGGAGGTCCTGTCGGGTTCGCTGCGGTCGTCGATCGGTAACCTCACGGTCGAGGAGATCATCCGCGACCGCGCCGGCCTCGCCGAGCAGGTGCTCGAGGCGGCGCGGACGTCGCTCCTCAACCAGGGCCTCGACGTCGACACGTTCCAGATCAAGGAGATCGCGGACGACAAGGGCTACATCACCGACCTCGGTCGCCCCGAGCAGGCGCGCGTCCGCCAGGCCGCCGAGATCGCCGAGTCGCAGTCGGCGCGCGCGTCGGAGCAGGCCCGTATCGAGGCGGCGGAGGCGATCGCCGACGCGAACCGCGAACTGTCGCTCAAGAACGCGTCCATCAAGACGGAGACCGACAAGGCGATCGCCGAGGCCGAGGCGGCCAAGCCGCTCGCCGAGGCGACCGCGCAGCAGGGCATCCTCCAACAGCGCGAGATCACGGCCGTCCGTGAGGCGGCGCTGCGCGAGCAGCAGCTGAACGCCGAGGTCCGCAAGGTCGCCGACGCCGAGTCGTACCGCATCCGGCAGATCGCGGAGGCCGACGCCGCGAAGGTCGTCGCCGAGGCGAAGGCCGACCGCGACCGCCGTATCGCCGAGGCCGAGGCCACCCGGGCAGAGGGTGAGGCCGAGGCGGCCGCGATCCTCGCCAAGGGTGAGGCGGAGGCCCGAGCGACCGAGCTCCGCGTCGCCGCCCTCCGCAACGAGTCCGAGGCGCTCCTGCAGCAGCGCGCCATCGAGATCCTGCCGCAGGTCGCGAAGGAGCTCGCTGCTCCGTACGCGTCGATCGACAACCTCACGGTGCTCTCGACGGACGGTGCGTCGAAGCTCTCGAAGGAGGTCGTGGGCGGCGTCACGCAGGTCTCGACGCTCCTCAAGGATGCGACCGGCATCGACCTCACGAAGCTCTTCGGCGGCGAGCACCGTCGTGCGGGCGGCGGCGAGAGCCTCAGCGACCTGCTGGGCGGCGCCAGCGGAGCCAGCGGCGGCACCATCGGAACCGACTCCGCCTCCGCCACTCCCGACGCCCCCGCGGCTCAGTCCTGACCGCGTCCGCGCGCGTCCCAGTTCGTCACTTCGTGCGTCTTACAGCCGGAAGAGCGGCTGCAAGACGCACGAAGTGACGACTCGGTGGGCCCCGCGGAACGGGGCCGGGCGCTTTGGACTCCCTCAGGATTAAGAGGGAGGATGGAGGTATGACTCACCCGGCCTCCGACGAGGCAGTCCACGCATCCCCGGCCCCTGAAGAACCGTCCGTCGGACCCTCCGGTTTCACGTTGTGGGCGATCCTCCGCCGCAACCCGGACCGTGCGGCGGACGTGTCGGCGCCCGCCGTCGCCGAGCTCGAGTCCGTCGTCGACGTGCTCGGGGCCGACGGCGTCACCGTGCGCGGCTTCTACGACGTGTCGGGCATGCGCGCCGACGCCGACCTCATGGTCTGGCTCCACGGCGACTCGGCCGAGGCGCTCCAGGCCGGCCTTCGCGCCCTCCGTCGCACCACCATGCTCACCGAGCTGCTTCCCACCTGGAACGCGATGGGCGTGCACCGCGACGCCGAGTTCAACCGCCAGCACGTGCCCGGCTTCCTGCGGGGGAAGGAGCCGCTCCAGTGGCTCTGCCTCTACCCCTTCGTGCGCAGCTTCGAGTGGTACCTGCTGCCGGAGGAGGAGCGCCGCGCGATGCTCGCCGAGCACGGCCGGAAGGGCGCGGCGTTCCGCGGGGTACTCGCGAACACCGTCGCGTCCTTCGCCCTCGGCGACTACGAGTGGCTCCTCCCGCTCGAGTCCGACGATCTCGTGGACCTCGTCGACCTCATGCGCGACCTGCGAGCGACCGACGCGCGTCGCCACGTCCGCGAGGAGGTGCCTTTCTTCACGGGCCGCCGCATCCCCGTCGCCGAGGTCGCGGAGGTCCTGTCCTGATGGCCGCCCGCAATCTCGGAAGCACGGACGGGAGCTTCGACGCATTCGCCGCGAAGCTCGCTGCGGAGGACGCGGCCGCGTCGGCCGTGCGGTCGGCGTCCCCGGCCGCCGCGTCCGGCGCTCCGCACGTGAGCGAGCCGACCCGGTACGACGCCATCCTCCTCGCCGGATTCGGTGGGCCGGAAGGGCAGGACGACGTCATCCCGTTCCTGCGCAACGTCACGCGCGGACGCGGCATCCCCGACGAGCGGCTCGAGGAGGTCGCCCACCACTACCGCCACTACGGCGGGGTGAGCCCCATCAACGACCAGAACCGTGCCCTCAAGGCCGCGCTCGAGGCGGAACTCGCGCGTCGCGGCGTCGACCTCCCCGTGCTCTGGGGCAACCGGAACTGGACCCCCTACCTCGAGGACGCCGTCACCGACGCTCACGAGCGCGGCTTCACGCAACTGCTCGCGATCGCGACGAGCGCCTACTCCTCGTACTCCGGCTGCCGCCAGTACCGCGAGGACTTCGCGCGCGTGCTGGACGAGACGAAGCTCGAGGGCGTCGTCCGGATCGACAAGGTGCGTCAGTTCTTCGACCACCCCGGTTTCGTCGGCCCCTTCATCGACGGTGTGCGCGACGCGCTCACGACGCTCGAGGGGCAGGTCGACGGCCTCGACGTGGCGACCGAGGTCGAGGTCCTCTTCACGACCCACTCGATCCCCGACGGCGACGCCGAGCGCTCGGGGCCGCGCGATCGCGACTTCGGCGGCCGTGGAGGCGCCTACGCCGCGCAGCACCGTGCCGTCGCGGGCGTCGTCATGGAGGCGGTGCGGGCGGAGCGCGGCGATGGCGGCGTGCCGCCGTGGCAGCTCGTCTTCCAGTCCCGATCGGGACCCCCGAGCCAGCCCTGGCTCGACCCCGACATCAACGACGCGATGGAGGCGCTGCCGGGCGCGGGTCGCCGCGCGGTCGTCATCGTGCCGATCGGCTTCGTGAGCGACCACATGGAGGTGCTCTGGGACCTCGACAACGAGGCCACGGACACGGCGAAGCGCCTCGGCCTCGCGTCCGTCCGCGTCGCGACGCCCGGCACGCACGACGACTACGTCGCGGGGCTCGTCGACCTCGTCCTCGAGCGCGTCGAGGGCACCCCGGCCGAGGAGCGCCCCGCGACGACGGAACTCGGCCCCTGGTTCGACGTGTGTCGCCCGGGCTGCTGCGAGAACGCGCGCCTCGGGTTCAAGCCGGCCGTCGCGGGGCTCGCGCCGTGACCCTGCGCATCGGTACCCGGGGCAGCGCCCTCGCGCTCGCTCAGTGCGGCGACGTCGCGGATCTCATCACCGAGCGGACGGGGATCGCGACCGAACTCGTGCCCGTGACGACGCACGGCGACGTCTCCCAGGCATCGCTGTCGAGCCTCGGCGGGACGGGCGTCTTCGCGTCGGCCCTCCGCGAGGCCCTGCTCGTCGGGACATGCGACATCGTCGTGCACTCGATGAAGGACCTGCCGACGGCCCCGTACCCCGGCCTCGTGATCGCCGCGGTGCCGGAGCGTGAGGACGCGCGCGACGCGTTGTGCGCTCGGGACGGCCTCACCCTCGCGGAGCTGCCGGCGGACGCGCGGGTCGGCACCGGCTCGCCGCGTCGCGCGGCGCAGCTGCTCGCGCGTCGGCCCGACCTCACCGTCGTGGACATCCGCGGCAACGTGGACACCCGGCTGCGGTTCGTGTCGTCCGGCGAGCTCGATGCCGTCGTGCTCGCGGTCGCGGGGCTCTCGAGGCTCGAGCGCACCGCGGCGATCACCGAGGTGTTCGAGCTCGACGAGTGGCCCACCGCTCCGGCGCAGGGCGCGCTCGCCGTGGAGACCCTGGCCACCGTCGACGTGGCCGGTGACGGCGAGGTCGCGCGGGCGTTGCGGGCCATCAACGACGGGAACTCCTTCGTCGCCGCCGAGGCCGAGCGCGCGGTGCTCGCCGGGCTCGAGGCCGGTTGCTCAGCTCCCGTCGGCGCGTCGGCTCGCGTCGGGACGGACGGATTGCGCCTCACGGCCAGCGTGTACGCTGGAGATGGATCGTCCGCAGTGATGGACGACGCGCAGGCAGAGTTGCCGGCCCTTCCCGATCCGAGCGAATCGGCTCCTCACGACGGAGCCGGTCTCGATGCGCGGATCGCGACGGCGAGCCGGATCGGCTTCGACCTCGCCGCCTCCCTGATCACGGCCGGAGCCCCCGGACTCGCAGCACGACCTTAGTGAGGACCACCCGAATGACGGCACACGCGCTCGCGGCCAAACCCCTCAAGGGGTGGCGAGTGCTCGTTCCGCGCGGCGGACCCTGGGGAGACGGCGTCGCGGCCGACCTGCGTGCGAGAGGGGCGACGCCGGTCGTCGCCCCGATGATCAACTTCGCGCCGACGGACGATCCCGCCGCTCTCCGCGAGGCCCTCGCCGCTCTCGCCGCCGGTGAATTCGACTGGCTCACGGTCACGAGTGCGACGACCGTCGACGTGCTCTACTCCGAGGGCGTGCGTGTGCCGCCGACGACGAAGATCGCCGCGGTCGGCGAGACGACGGCCGCCGCCCTGCAGGCGGTCGGCTACGCCGTCGACCTGGTTCCCGCGAAGGACAACTCGGCGCGTGGCATGCTCGACGAGCTCACCGCACTCGAGCCGAACCCGCGGCGCTTCCTGGCGCTGCGCTCCGAGATCGCCAAGCCGCTGCTCTCGCGCGGCCTGGCGGAGGCCGGCCATGACGTCCGTTCGGTCGTCGCGTACCGGACGATCGGAGAGCCCGTCGACGATCGGGTCGTCGAGGACGTCCGGTCCGGCCGCATCAGCGTCATCCTCGTGACCTCCGGAAGCGTCGCCGAGCAGGTCGCGAGCCAGTTCGGGCCGCTGCCGTCGACGACGATCGTCGCCGCGATCGGTCCGCGAACCGCCAAGGACGCGCGGGCCGTGGGGATCGACGTCGCCGTGGTCTCCCGCGAGCAGACCGTCGCGGGCCTCATCGACTCGGTCGTCGAGGTCGTCGCCGACCGCGAGGTCCCGCCGGCCCCCTGACGCCGCGACGGCGCGTCAGCTCCGCTCCGCGAGGGCGTCGAGGGCCGAGCGCGCCTCGCTGCAGCCGGTCACGACCGCCCGGTCACCGAGCGCCACACCTTCAGCGGAGCGCTACACCTGTTGGTGTCGCGCTCGGCTGCGGCTGTAGCGCTCGCCGACGGTCGCGGCGGTCGGAGGGCGGAGCGTCCGCGCTGACCTCGCGTCCAGCCGGCCGCCGTAGGGTTGAGGGGTGACTTTTCCGGAAACCCGCTTGCGTCGGCTGCGGACGACTCCCGCGATGCGGCGACTCGTCGCGGAGACCCGACTGCACCCCGCCGAACTCGTGCTCCCGCTCTTCGTCCGTGAGGGCGTGACCGAGGCCGTCCCGCTCGGCTCCATGCCCGGCATCCAGCAGCATTCGATCGACTCGCTGCGCCGCGCGGCCGCCGACGCGGCGGCCGCGGGAGTCGGAGGCGTCATGCTGTTCGGAGTCCCCGAGAAGCGTGACGCGACGGGGTCAGCGGCCTGCCGTGCCGACGGCATCCTCAACGTCGCGACGGAGGCGGTCGCCGCCGAGGTCGGCGACGCGATCGTCGTCCAGACCGACCTGTGTCTCGACGAGTTCACCGAACACGGCCACTGCGGCGTGCTCGACGGGAACGGCGCGGTCGACAACGACGCGACCCTCGTCATCTACCGGGAGATGGCGCTCGCCCAGGCCCGCGCGGGCTCGCAGGTGCTCGGTCTCAGCGGCATGATGGACGGTCAAGTCGCGGCCGTGCGCGAGGCCCTCGACGGCGAGGGCTTCCACGACACCGTGATCATGGCGTACTCCGCGAAGTACGCCTCCGCGGTCTACGGACCCTTCCGCGAGGCCGTCGACTCGCAGCTCTCGGGCGACCGGCGGAGCTACCAGCTCGATCCGGGCAACCGCCGTGAGGGTCTCCGCGAGGCCCTCACCGACATCGAGGAGGGCGCCGACATCGTCATGGTGAAGCCCGCCATGAGCTACCTCGACGTGCTCGCCGACGTCGCGGCGGCGAGCGACGTCCCGGTGTGGGCGTACCAGGTGTCGGGGGAGTACTCGATGATCGAGGCGGCCGCGGCCAACGGCTGGATCGACCGCCACCGCGCCATCGAGGAGTCGCTCGTCGGCATCAAGCGCGCGGGTGCTGACGCGATCCTCACCTACTGGGCGACGGAGGTCGCGGGATGGCTGAAGTGAGCCACGCCAATCAGGACCTGTTCGATCGTGCGCGCGCCGTGATCCCGGGCGGCGTGAACTCACCGGTGCGGGCCTTCGGCTCGGTCGGCGGCACGCCCCGGTTCCTCGTGGAGGCCCGCGGACCGCACGTGTACGACGCCGAGGGGCGAGAGTACGTGGATCTCGTGGCGTCGTGGGGTCCCGCGATCCTCGGTCACGCCCACCCCGACGTGGTCTCCGCCGTCCAGGGCGCCGCGGCCCGCGGGCTCTCCTTCGGGGCGTCGACGCCCACGGAGACGCTGCTCGCCGAGGAGATCGTCGCGCGCCTGCGCACCGCCGGACCCTCGCCGCTCGACAAGGTGCGACTCGTGTCGACCGGCACCGAGGCAACCATGACGGCGATCCGTCTCGCGCGCGGGGCGACGGGTCGGGATCTCCTCGTGAAGTTCGCCGGGCACTACCACGGCCACTCCGACGGGCTGCTGGCCTCGGCCGGCTCGGGACTCGCGACCCTCGCCCTGCCCGGTTCCGCCGGCGTCACGGAGGCGACGGCGGCGCAGACCCTCGTCGTGCCGTACAACGACGAGGCCGCCCTGACGGCGGTGTTCGACGAGCACGGCGACCGGATCGCCGGTGTCATCGCCGAGGCGGCCGCGGCCAACATGGGGGTGGTGCCGCCCGAGCCGGGCTTCACCGCCTTCATGATCGAGCTCGCGCACCGCCACGGCGCCCTCGTCATCGTCGATGAGGTGCTCACGGGATTCCGGGTCGGTCCGGCCGGGTACTGGGGCCTGACGGCACTCGGAGAGGCCGACGACCAGCCGGACCTCTTCACGTTCGGCAAGGTCGTCGGGGGCGGTATGCCGCTCGCGGCATTGGGTGGCCGTGCGGAGATCATGGACCTGCTCGCTCCGCTCGGTCCCGTCTACCAGGCGGGGACCCTGTCGGGCAATCCGGTCGCCGTCGCCGCGGGTCTCACCACGCTCCGCCTCGCCGACTCCGCCGTGTATGCGCGGCTCGATGAGGTGGCCTCCGCGATCTCGACGGCCACCTCCGACGCCCTGTCGGCGGCGGGCGTCCAGCATGTCGTGCAGCGTGCCGGCAACCTCTTCAGCTTCGTGTTCGCCGACGCGCCGGCCCGCGACTACGCCGCCGTGCAGGCGCAGGAGGCGTGGCGCTACCCGGCCTTCTTCCACAGCATGCTGGAGCAGGGCGTGTCCCTCCCGCCGAGCGTCTTCGAGGCGTGGTTCGTGACGGCGGCCCACGACGATGCCGCCGTCTCCCGGATCCTCGCCGCGTTGCCGGCGGCCGCCCGGGCTGCCGCTGAGGCTCCGAACCCCGCCTGATTCGAGGGCGTCGCCGCATGCCCGCTCCTGCATACAGCGTCGTCGTTATGGCTTTGTGAGCTTTCACATCGACGGCCCGCTCGCACCCACGGCAGACTAGGAACATGGCCAGCATCCACCTTCACTCCGATCGACTCGAGATCCGATTGACGGCTGCGGAGAAGGCCCTGTCGCTTCGTCGCGACAACGTCGAGATCCCGCGATCGAGCATCCGATCCGCCACGCTGACCGACGATCCGTGGATCTGGGTGCGCGGTGTGCGCGGGCGGGGCGCGTCGATCCCGCTGACCCTCGCGGTGGGTCAGTGGAAGTCGCACGGCGGAGCGGACTTCCTGGTCATCAAGAAGGGATCCCGGCCGGCCGTCGTCCTCGACGTCGTCGGCGACGAGTTCTCCCGTGTCATCGTCTCGACGAATCACGGCGCCGAGCTCGTCGCGGCCCTGCGGCTCGCGGAGGACGAGGAGCGCGCCAAGAAGGTGCGCGCGACGCGCGTCCGCACCGTGAGCCCGCGGCCCATCGCGGTGCGTGCGAAGGCCGAGGCGGCGAAGATCGACGCCGCGAAGGCCAAGGCGAAGACCGACGCGAAGGCCAAGACCGACACGGCCGAGAAGAAGAGCGGCAAGGCGTCGCCGAAGAGCACGACCGCGGCGACGCGAGCGACGACCGCGGCGGCGAAGAAGTCGTCGACGACCGCGAAGGCGTCGAAGGCCTCCTCTCAGAACACTCCGACCCCGGCGGGAGGCACGCCCGCGCCCGAGGGAGCGTCGGTCACGAAGAAGACCGCGCAGAAGAAGGCCGCCACGCGTCCCGCGACGGCGGAAGCGCCCGCGGGAGACGACTCGACGGCACCCACCGAGAGCGCGACAGCCAAGGCGCCGGCCAAGCCTCGGACCCGCAAGGCCCCTGCCGCGACGCCGCCGTCGAACGCGGACGCTGCGGTGCCGAGCGATGCGGACGTCGAGGCCGTCTCCGACGATGCGCCGCAGACCGCCGAGGACGCCGCCGAGGGCCGCTCCGACACGAACTGACGTCTGGGCCGCGCCTGCCCCGAGTCCCCCACGGTCGCTGAGCTTGTCGAAGCGTCGACAGGCTCAGGGACCGTGTCCCAGCGGTCAGCCGCCGGTCTCGACGACCGTGCGGCCACGCCCGCGGCCCGCGAGCGTTCTGTCGGCCACCTCGCGCGCGGCCGACAGGGGGACGACCGACGTCATCCCGTCGAGCGCGGCGAGGTCCATATCCCGCTCGAGTCGACGCCACGCGTCGTCGCGCTCGGCGGGTGTCGCCTCGACGGAGTTGATCCCGGCCAGGGTCACCCCGCGGAGGATGAAGGGGAAGACGCTGCCCGCGTAGTCGGCGCTCTGCGCATTGCCGCACGCCGCCACGATGCCGCCGTGCCGCGTCTGCGCGACCGCGTTCACGAGCGTCGGTCCGCCGACAGCGTCGACGACGGCCGCCCACCGCTGCGTCTGCAGTGCGGAGCCCGGCTCGGAGAACTCGGACCGGTCGACGACGTCGGTCGCGCCGAGCTCGCGCAGGAAGCGCGACTGCGCGTCGACCCGGCCCGTCGACGCGGTGACGCGATAGCCCGCGGCCGACAGCAGCGACACCGCGAGTGAGCCGAGCCCGCCGGACGCGCCCGTCACGAGCACCGGGCCGTCGTCCGGAGCCACGCCGTGCCGTTCGATCCGGAGGACGGCGAGCATCGCGGTGAAGCCCGCGGTCCCGAGCGCGGCGGCGTGGCGGGGTGTCATGGTGGCCGGCACGCGGACGAGCCGGCTGCCGTCGACGTGCGCGCGCCCGGCCAGCCCGCCGTGGAGCGTCTCGCCGAGTCCGGCGCCGTTGAGGGTGACGAGGTCGCCGTCGCACCAGCGGGGGTCGCTCGTCGAGAGGACGGTCCCCGTCAGGTCGATGCCGGCGATCAGCGGGAACCGACGCACGACGCCGCGAGCACCCGTCAGGGCGAGCGCGTCCTTGAAGTTGACGCTGGAGTACTCCACGCGGACGACGGTGTCGAGCCGCCTGTCGCCCGTCCGCTCCGCACCGTCGGCGATCGTCGCGTCGAGGAACCCGGCGTCGACGGTCTCGAGCGATGCGGTGACGGCACGGTCGCCGTCTTCGCGGTCGACCGGGTGGAGACCCACCCCAAGGACGACTTCCCGACGATCGAGGTCTACGGCAACACCCCGGACGCCCAGCTGCGGCTGATCACCTGTGGTGGCGCCTTCGACTCCGCGGCGCGCAGCTACGAGGACAACATCATCGTGTTCGCGACGATGACCGGCACCCGCCCGGCC
>CAKTZW010000024.1 GCA_934636065.1 uncultured Labedella sp. | reverse complement strand
CCGGCGCCCAGCGGCTCGCCGTCACGAGCGGCGGCACCATCCCCGACCGCGGCATGTTCGCCGTGCACATGGTGGGTGGCGACGCCAAGGGCGGCACGCGCGTCGGCCAGCTCGACGAGGAGATGGTGTACGAGTCGCGCGTCGGCGACGTCTTCGCGCTCGGCGCGACCAGTTGGACGATCCAGGAGATCACGCACGACCGCGTGCTCGTCACGCCCGCGTTCGGCCAACCGGGGCGGCTCCCGTTCTGGAAGGGCGACGGCCTCGGTCGCCCCGCCGAGCTCGGCGAAGCGATCGGCGCCTTCATGCGTGAGACCGACGCGGCCGATCGACCCGCCGCCGAGTCGCGCCTCGCCGCGGCGGGACTCGACGATCGTGCCGTCGGCAATCTCCTCACCTACCTGTCGGAGCAGAAGCGCGCGACCGGCCACCTCCCGACCGACCGCACGCTCGTCGTCGAGCGCAGTCGCGACGAGCTCGGCGACTGGCGCGTCATCCTGCACTCCCCGTACGGGATGCACGTCCACGCCCCCTGGGCGCTCGCTGTCGCGGCCCGGGTGCGGGAGCGGCTCGGGGTCGAAGGCGGCGCCACGGCGAGCGACGACGGCATCATCGTGCGCGTGCCCGACACGGATGCCGAGCCGCCCGGTGCCGACCTCTTCGTGATCGACCCCGACGAGCTCGAGGCGATCGTGCGGGACGAGGTCGGCGGATCCGCGCTCTTCGCGTCACGGTTCCGGGAGTGCGCCGCGCGCGCCCTCCTGCTCCCCAATCGCCGCCCCGGCTCTCGAGCGCCCCTGTGGCAGCAACGCCAGCGTTCCGCGCAGCTCCTCGACGTCGCGAAGCGCTACCCGGACTTTCCGATCCTCCTCGAGACGGTGCGGGAGTGCCTGCAGGACGTCTACGATCTCCCGGCCCTGCTCGACCTCGCCAAGCGGATCGGCTCGCGGGCGGTGCGCGTCGTCGAGACCACGACGGACACCCCGTCCCCCTTCGCCGCCTCGCTCCTGTTCGGGTACGTCGGCGCGTTCATGTACGAGGGCGACAGTCCGCTCGCCGAGCGGCGCGCCGCCGCCCTCGCTCTCGACCAGGGCATGCTGTCCGAGCTCCTCGGCAACGTCGAGCTGCGCGAGCTGCTCGACCCGGGCGTCATCACGCGCACGGAGCTCGAACTGCAGCGGCTCCTGCCCGAGCGGCGCATGCGGGGCGTAGAAGGGGCCGCGGACCTCGTGCGGATGCTCGGCCCTCTCACGGTCGACGAGGTGGCCGAGCGGCTCGAGGCCGAGGAGGCCGCGGCTCCGGCGAGCGCGGAGGCGGCCCAATCGGCGAGTACGGGCGAGGACGCCGAACCGTCCCCGGCGGTCCCGCACGCCGCACCCGAGAACGCCCTCGCGCACCTGCGCACCCTCGAGGCGTCGAAGCGCGTCATCCGCGCGTCCTTCGCCGGTGCCGAGTGGTGGGCCGCGATCGAGGACGCGTCCCGACTGCGCGACGCCCTCGGGGTGCCGCTCCCCATCGGGGTGCCCGTCGCCTTCATCGAGCCCGTCGCCGACCCCCTCGGCGATCTTGTAGCGCGCTACGCCCGGACCCACGGTCCGTTCACGACGGCCTCGGTCGCCCGCCGGTTCGGGATCGGACCCGCCGTCGCCCGCCACACGCTGGGTCGCCTCGCCGACGAACGCCGCATCACGAGCGGCGAGTTCCTCACGGCCGCTCGCGAACGCGGCACCGACGACGACGAGTGGTGCGACGCCGAGGTCCTCCGGCGGTTGCGCGTGCGTTCGCTCGCGGCCCTGCGCCACGAGGTCGAGCCCGTCGACCAGCCCACGTTCGCGCGGTTCCTCCCGGACTGGCAGCACGTCGGCGGCTCCTTGCGGGGCGTCGACGGCGTCCTCACCGTGGTGGAGCAGCTCGCCGGCGTCCCCATCCCGGCCTCGGCGTGGGAGTCGCTCGTCCTTCCGCAGCGGGTGCGCGACTACTCCCCCGCGATGCTCGACGAGCTCACGGCGACGGGTGAGGTGTCGTGGTCCGGCGCCGGCTCGCTGCCGGGCAACGACGGGTGGGTCGCCCTCCACCCCGCCGACGCCGCCCCCGTCACCCTCCCCACGGCGCGTGACCACGAGCCGGACGCCCTCCAACGCGAGATCCTGCTCGCCCTCGGCACCGGCGGAGCCTACTTCTTCACCCAGCTCGCGGAGAGCACCGGCGCGGAGGACGACAAGGCGCTCGTCGCGGCGATCTGGGATCTCGTGTGGGCGGGCCTCATCACGAACGACACCTTCAGTCCGCTCCGCACCCTGACGGGAGGAGGGGGCGCGCACCGCAGCACGCGGGCCGCTCCCCGAGCGCGTACGTACCGCGGTCGAGCCGTTCCCCGCCCCACCATGTCCACGCGCGTGGGCGGGCCGCGTCTCGGCGGCCGGTGGTCGATCCTCCCGCTCGCCGAGGGCGACGCCACGATCCGCGCCGCCGCCACCGCGGAGATCCTGCTCGACCGGTACGGCATCGTCACCCGGGGCTCCGTCGCGACCGAAGGCGTGCCCGGGGGTTTCGCCCTCGCCTACAAGGTGTTGAGCGGCTTCGAGGAGAAGGGCCGAGCACGGCGCGGCTACATCATCGACGGGCTCGGCGCCGCGCAGTTCTCCACCTCCGGAACGGTCGACCGGGTCCGCACCTTCGTCCGCACGGAGCCGCGCGGCGAGAAGCCGGGAGAGCGCCTTCGCGCCGTGACCCTCGCCGCCACCGACCCGGCGAATCCCTACGGGGCCGCGCTGCCGTGGCCGAGCGCCGAGACCACCGGCACGAAGCATCGGCCCGGTCGCAAGGCCGGCGGTCTCGTCACGATCGTCGACGGCGAGCTCGTGTTCTACCTCGAGCGTGGCGGCTCGTCGCTCCTCGTCTTCACGGAGGACGACGAGCTCGTGCGCGGTGCGGTCGTGTCGCTCGCGCAGGTGGTGCGCGACGGTCGCGTCGAGAAGCTCGCCGTGGAGAACGTGAACGGCGAGTTCGCGCTCGGGAGCAGGTTGTCCCTCCCGCTCCGGGAGGCGGGCTTCACCGAGACACCGCGAGGGCTGAGGATCCGGCGTGCCTGAGGGCGACACCGTCTACCGCACCGTGGCGCAGCTCAACCGCGCATTGGCGGACGACACGGTGACCCGCTGGGATCTCCGGGTCCCCGCCTTCGCGACGACGGATCTGCGGGGCGAGCGCATCCACGACGTCGTCGCCCGGGGCAAGCACATCCTCCATCACGTCGGCGACTTCACCCTGCACACCCACCTGAAGATGGAGGGGTCCTGGCACCTGTACCGCCCGGACTCGCCGTGGCGCCGACCCGATCACACGGTGCGCGCCGTCGTGGGCACCGAATCGTGGACGGCGGTCGGCTTCGAGCTCGGCGTCACGGAACTCGTGCCGCGCGATCGCGAGGACGACCTCGTCGGGCACCTCGGTCCCGACCTGCTCGGACCGGACTGGGACGCCCGCGAGGCGATCGACCGGCTCACCTCGGATCCTTCGAGGCCCGTCGCCGTCGCCCTCCTCGACCAGCGCAACCTCGCGGGACTCGGCAACGAGTACGTCAACGAGCTCTGCTTCCTGCGCGGCGCCCTCCCCACCCGGCCGATCGGCGAGGTGGACGTGCCGCGGACCGTGGAACTCGCGCACCGCCTCATCCACGCGAACCGCGACCGCGTCGAGCGCACCACGACGGGCGACCTGCGCCCCGGCCGCCAGGTGTGGGTGTACGGGCGCGAGGGCAAGCCGTGCCGCCGTTGCGGCACCCGCATCCGGAAGGGAGAACTCGGTGCGAACGAGCTCGCCCTCCGCGTCACCTACTGGTGCCCCTACTGCCAGACCTGACGCGCCGCCGGACCACCCGCCGCTCAGGCGTCGGGGGTCTGACCCTCGCCCCAGGCGCCGCGCACCGTGAGCTCCCGCCACCGGGTGAGGAAGACGGCCGCGGCATCGTCGTGGACGAGCTCCTCCGCCGCCGTCAGCACCGGATACGGCGTCGAGGGCACGCCGTCAGCCGGTCGCACGTCGATGTGGGCGACGGAATAGCCGTTGGCGTGCAGCCAGTCGGCCATCGCGTAGTCCGAGCGGGAGTCGCCCATCGTCCGCCACACCGAGGGGATCCGCAGCCCGTGCTCCCGCGCGAGCAGGACGGCGCGCTGCGCGCCGAGGTCCTTGCCGAGCGACGGATGCTCGATGTCCGTCGAGATGATCGTCGGGTCGATGCGGACGGTCACCCGCCCGGCGTCACCGAGCTCGACACGTCCCTCGCGCTGCACGCCCCCACCCGTGGCGAGGACCCGCTCGACGACGTCCTCGTCGAAGCGCGCCTGCGCCTCGTGATACGCCGAGCGCGGCACCTCGATGATCTGCTCGACCGAGATCATCGCGAGCTTCTCCCGGTCGAAGAACATCGTGTCCGCGTACCGCTCCGCCACCCGGGCCTCGACCCAGCTCTCGAGTGACTCGTCCATCGCGAGGTCGCGGTCGACCTCCGGCTCCTCGACCGACTCGGCGTCGAAACCGAACCACACGGCCCCCTTCTCGCACACCGCCCACAACCGGCGCCCGGGTTCGAGCCCGGCGCCGCGCACCGCCGGCACGACGACGTCTCGGATGAAGGCGGCGGCGCGGCCGGTGTTGAACACGACGAGGGCCCCGGCGTTCGCGAGCGCTGCGAGATCGGAGGCCACGGACTCCAGTCGCACGGTGCGGGTGTCGGGGCTCGCGACGGGGCCATCCACGTCGAGCAGGAGACCGACGGGCGGCTCCGTGGCGGAGGCGACGGAACGGAGGGGGGACGTCGGCGCGTCGGGGGTGCTCACAGCCTCAATGCTACGGCTCGGCCGATGGCCCTTCCGGGCACCGCACCTCGATCGCTACAGTGGCGGAGACCTCCTCAGCGAAAGGCAGCACATGAGCGAGCAGTACCCCCCGGCCTCCCACTCCTCCGGTCAGCAGTATCCCGGTGCGCCCCAGTACTCGGGCGGCCCGGGCGCGAACGGTCCGGTCCCCGGGCGGACGCTCGGCATCGTCGGCTTCGTGCTCGCGTTCCTCGCGGCGCCCATCGGGGTGATCCTCAGCATCGTCGCCCTCGTGCAGTCGCGGAAGGCCGGCGCGAAGAACGGGTTCGCCCTCGCGGGCATCATCATCGGCATCATCGGGACGATCGTGATCATCATCTCGATCGTGGCACTGGTGGCACTGGGCGGCGCGGCCGTCGAGCAGATCAACCAGGTGTGCAGCGAGCTCGGCTCGGGTACGCACACCGAGGGCGGCGTCACCTACACCTGCCCCTGACAACCCTCCCGCCACCGGAAGCGGCGAGCATCGGCACCCCGCCTAGGAGGCGCGGGTGCCGATGTGCGTCCGGGCCGGAACGCCCTCGGGAACCGGCTCGACCGCCGACGTGAGGTCGAGCCCGTGCATCGAGTACGACTGCGTCATCATCAGCTCGAGCCAGGCGTGGTTGAGCGAGGGGATCCGATTCCCCGAATAGGCGAAGGAGATGTCGTTGTAGGCGCTCACCCA
This sequence comes from uncultured Labedella sp., assembly GCA_934636065.1. Classification (GTDB taxonomy): domain Bacteria; phylum Actinomycetota; class Actinomycetes; order Actinomycetales; family Microbacteriaceae; genus Labedella. The sequence goes on along the minus strand of CAKTZW010000024.1, from coordinate 6,557 downwards.
GATCGCGTCGGTCTCGCTGCGCCGATCCGCCGGATGCAGGGTGAGCAGGAAGCACTCCCTCCGGCGGAGCTTCTGCGTCACGACGACGCCGACGTGAGCGAGCAGCCGGTCCTCGACCGGGAGCTCTCGAGTGCCGTACTTGAGTGTTCCCATGGCGTATCCCCTCAGATCCCGGTGCGGACGATGTCCGCCGGTGTCCCCAGTGTGGGTGCCGCGAGACATTCGCGATCCGAGGATTGACACGGCTGCGAGGGAGGAGTAGGTGCCCGCGCGCCGCCGGTCCCCTCCCACACCGGCGGGTCGCCGTCTGCGGGTTGACTCCCTCTCGCAGCGCCGCATTGACTGAGGGCATGCAGCGCATCTTCTACACCACGGAGAGTCTCGTGACGGGCGACGAGATCGCTCGAGCGCTCCTCGAGTACGCCGGAGCGCTCGCTCGCGCGAACACCGCCGAGACCGTGTCCATCCCGATCCGGCGGCCTGACGGAACCACGATCCGCGCCACCCTGCTGGTCGGTCCGGCGAGCCAACTGGTCTCGGAGGACCTCGATCCCGACGGCCAGGAGGAACTCCGCGACGACATCCTCGTCGCGAAGCTCACGGCCATGACGGCCGAACTCGGGGCTCCACGCGCCGTCTCGACGAAGGCCGCGGCGACGGAGCCCGACGAGGTCGCCGTCGACGGCGACCAGGACTCGCTCGACTGGCTCTGAGGGGTCCTCCGCCCGATCATGATGCGACCCCGGACCGTTCGGCCCGGGGTCGCATCACGCGTGACCGTTGAGGAACGCGATCGCTACTCCTTGTGGAGGGCGTCCTGCACGGCGCCGGCGACCTTCTCCACCCGGTTCGGCAGCTCGGTCGTCCCGTAGAAGCGCGAGTCCGGGTGCGTGGGCGGCGGCATGGGAACCGTCGACTGCGGTCCGTCGAGGTACGTGAACTCGCCGTGCCCGTCCGGCGTGGGACCTGAGGCCCACGAGCCCTCCTTGGCGAGCTCGCCGTCCGAGAAGTTGATGTACTCGTAGGACACGTCGCGGTCCTCCTTCTTGAGCGGGAAGTTGCTCGGCACGGGCAGCAGTTCGAGGCCCTCCTCCTGCAGCTCCATCGCCGCTCGCGTCCACTGGTTCTGGTGCATCGTGTCGCGGGCGAGCAGGAACTTGAGCAGGTCCCGCACGCCGGAGTCGTCGGTCTGGTGGTACAAGCGCGCGACCTGGAGGCGTCCCTGCATCTCCGCGTTCGCGTTCGCCGTGAAGTCCGCGAGCAGGTTCCCGCTCGCCGTGATGTAGCTGCCCTGCCACGGGTTACCCATGCTGTCGACGGGACGAGCACCGGCGCCGGCGACGATGCCCTGCTGGATGTCGGTCCCTCCGATCACGGCGGCCACGGTCGGGTCGGACTGCACGGCGTCCTTCGTGATCCCGACGGGTGCCTTCTCGAGCAGCTGGGCGATCATGATCGCGAGCATCTCGACGTGCCCGAACTCCTCCGCGGCGATCCCGTACACGAGGTCCCGGTACTTCCCGGGGATGTGCATGTTCCACGCCTGGAAGCTGTACTGCATGGCGACGGAGATCTCCCCGTACTGACCGCCGAGCACCTCTTGGAGTTTGCGCGCGTAGACCGCGTCCGGAGCGTCCGGGGTCGCCTTGTGTTGCATTTCCTGCCGGTGGAAGAACATGGAGCTGCCTGCTTTCCCTCTCGTGATGAGCGGATCGGAGGAATCCCGGTCCACGCCTCACGGTAGGTCGCGACCCCCCGGAGCCGTCCAAGGCTTTGCGCCCCGCCGACCGCTCCCTACAATGCGGTCACGCGGCGGCGGCCCGACCCGGGAGGGTCAGGAGCGGCGGCCGACGCCCTCCACCACCGCCCGGGGGCCCTCCGCCTCGGCCGCGGGCGACAGCGGCTCGGGGACGTCGTCGAGGTTGAGCCCGCGGACGGAATGCGACGCCTCGAGCAGGAGCTTCAGCCACTCGCCGTTGAGGGAGACCGCCTTCTGCCTGCTGAACCGGAAGTGCAGTGTCGATCCCTCGTGAATCCAGACCGACCGCCGGCCGGAGCCCTGGTCTGCCGGGTAGCTCCAGGTGAGCAGGAAGGATTCGCTGCGTCGGAGCTTCTGCGTCACGATGAACTTGACGTGCTCGAGCAGGCGGTCGTCCAGCGTGAAGTCGTCCGTTCCGACGATGAGGCGTGCCATGTCAGGCGCTCATCTTCGTGTCGAGAGCGGGAAAGCGGGTCGTCGCGCGTGCGTGCACGGGGAAGGTCATCACTTCTCCGACGATAGGGAGAGCCGCCGACGACGGAATTGAGGCTTGACGCGACGCACCCCGGTCGCTAGTCCTCGATGAGCCCCGAGCCGCCGACGTATCGAATGAGGTACGACCTATCAGCCGCCCGTGGTGCTGTCAAGACTCCGAGACCGCCGCCGTTCGTAGGAGAAGCTGGTCTCCGAGGGGTGATGACCATGACGATCACGACGATGGAGACGCGACGGCAACCGGTCGAAGGCACGGTCGAGACGATCGCACTGACCGAGACGTCCTGGCGCGTCTGCAACGGCGAACTCCCCGACGACGACGCGAGGCGTCTCGTCGCGTACGTGGAGGAGACCGGTCCGGCAGCCTTCGAGGTGCTGTGGATGTGGCCGCGGCCGGGGCAATGCGACGTCTTCGAGACCCTCGACGCTGCGCTCGAGGCGATCGCGAACCGCCTGTTCCAGCGACGGTCGTTCCCGGGGGCGTCGTGAGCGCCCCGGCACGCTGGGGCGGCACCGATCTCGTGCGCGACCTCGACGACGCCACCCTCTTCGTGCGATCGGTGTCTTTTCCGGCGGCCCGCGACGATCTGCTGCTGCAGGCGATCGTGACTCACGCGACGCCCCGCCTCATCGGGACGCTGCGCTCCCTGCCGGAGACGATTTTCCCCGACGCCGAATCGGTCGTGGCGGCGCTGGCCGGTCGCTGATCCCCTCGCACGGCGCGCCTCCCGGCGCTAAAGTGGGCACACTCCACCTTCCTTGGCAGGGAGCCCCCCCGGCTGCGAGGAGCCTCATCATGGGAAAGCTCGTCTACGGCGATTCCGACATCGATATCGACATCGACGACCGATCGCTCGCGCATCTGCAGATCGTCATCGGCAACAAGCTGCGCCGGGGCGAGAGCTTCTTCTTCTCCTGGAAGGACGACCCCGCCGTCGGCGACGGCCGTTCCGCGATCTGGCTCGACCGCGGGATCCCGCTCTACTTCAAGTTCACGGGCAGCCGTGCTCCCGCCATCAACCGCGCCTGGATCGAAGCGATGAACGCCTCCGCCAACAGCGGGACGGGGCTCGTCTTCACGGACGAGCCGGGTCCGTCCAACGGCCAGACGTCGAGTCTGCGCGGCCACATCTGAGCCTGACCGTCCCCTCCGCATCCGGCGGCCGCCCTGCGCTTTCGAGCGCGACGTGCCAGACTGGAGTCAGCGGAGAGGTCGCGGCCTCTCGAGTTTCCTGACATCCGTGCGAATCCGTACGACCCCGAAACCCGGCTCGCCTTCCGCTCACCCGGTGCTGACTCTCGCACCGTCCACTCCTGCTCGGCTCGCACCTCGAACGGTGCCGTGTGTGCCGAGTCTCACCATTCGCCGCACGACGGCGCACGCACGCTCCACGACCTCGAGTCCGCCCCCCAGGGGGTCGGACTCACGGAAGGATCTCCCCATGGCCATGTTCACCTACGGCCCCGCCGCCACGACCGTCGAGGTCGACGACCGCCAGCTGGCCCACCTGCAGTACATCATCGCCCAGCGGTTCCGCCGCCAGGAGAGTCTGCTCCTGACCTTCCTCGTCGACCGGGGCGGCCAGCAGCGTCGGCGCACGGTCTGGCTCTCGCCCTCGTCGGCGCTCGAGTTCGACTACGACGCCGCGGTCACCGCGAAGCTCAATCGCGAGTGGCTCGAGGAGCTCATGCAGCAGTCGTACTCCGTCGCCGGGGTGGTGCTCTCGGAGGAGCCCGGTTCCGACTCGACCTTCCCGCACGTTCGGGCAGCCGAGGAGTCGACCGCCCCGGTGCGCTCGGTCGTTCGGCTCGCCTGACGCGCGCCCGCGCCGGGTCCCCCGTCTGTCAAGCCTCTGACCGCCGACTCCCGACGTCGGGTTTCATGGAGGTCTCGCGACGCCCGTTCGGGATGCGCGCAGGAGGAGGTCACCGTGTCGACATTCGTGCCCCAACCCGTGCCCTTCGTCGTGCGAGCCGCCCTCGACGCGACCGAGGCGCGCGACACGGACGAGTTGCTCACCGTCATCGCTGAGGACGGCACGGTCGAGGACCGGGGCCGGACCTACCGGGGAACGGCTGAGATCCGCGAGTGGAGCGACCGGGAGTTCATCGGCCGCCACGTCGCTCTCGACGATCTGAGCTGCGTCTCGCACGGGGACGAGCACGCCGTGCACGCGGCCGTGACGGGCGACGACCTGGTACGCCAGGCGACGCTGACATTCACCGTCGCGGGCGGGCTCATCTCGCGCGTGCGCGTCGACGGCTGATACGGCCCATTCGCTCTTCCGCCGCCTCGACGCGGGAACCCGAGTGGAGCGTCAGTGCGCCGCGCCGACGGCGGAGTCGCGCCGCAGGAGGCGGGAGATGCCCATCACCACAGCGACGATCACGAGCCCGAGGGCGAGACCGAACACCGCCGACATCGCGGTGTCCACGATCCACACGACGACGGGACCCGCCGCCTCGATGGCGTGCGTGACGACGTGCACGAGGTCGTACGGGCCGTGCCAGAACGTCTCCGCGAGGTTCGCGATGACGAGGTGGCCTCCCACCCACAGCATGGCGACGGTTCCGACGATGCTGATGACCCGGAACACCGCGGGCATCGACGCGACGACCCGGGCACCCGTCCGGCGCACACGGCGCGACTCGCTCTTCATGAAGCGCAGTCCGATGTCGTCGATCTTCACGAGCAGGGCGACGGCCCCGTAGACGAGCACCGTCATCCCGAGTCCGATCACGAGGAGGGCACCGAGGGTCATCCAGATGTCGAACTCGGGCGGAAGGCCCGTGAGCGCGATGAGCATGATCTCGGTGCTGAGGATGAGGTCGGTGCGGATCGCGCCGAAGACGAGCTTGTTCTCGTCCCGCGGGCCGTCGTCGGCGGACTCGTGGTGGACCCCGAACCACTCGAGCACCTTCTCGGCCCCTTCGAAGCAGAGGAAGCCTCCGCCGATGATGAGGAGGAAGGGGAGCACCCACGGCGCGAAGGCTGTGAGCAGGAGCGCGATGGGGATGATGATGACGAACTTGTTGACGATGCTGCCGAGGGCGATCTTCCAGACGACCGGGAGCTCACGCGCCGGCGTAATGCCCTGGACGTACTGCGGGGTCACCGCGGCGTCGTCGATCACGACGCCGGCCGTCTTCGCGCTCGCCTTGAGGGCGGCGGTCAGGATGTCATCGACGACGGCGAGCAGACCGACAGACATGTACTTCTCCTCGGGGAGTTCCGGTGCGTGTTCCGACGTGCCGCCGCAACCGGGGCCTCGTCCGTCAACCGTACCGGAGGCGACGGCGCGCGACCTGCGAGCTCGCGGGCAACACGGCCGACGTCTGCTCCCACCCGCTCACGCGGAGCGGCGTCGTACCCGCAGGTGCCGGAGGATCGCGGCGACCGAGCTTCCCGCCGCGATGCGCTGGTCGACGCCGAGGAGCAGGAGCGCGGGCACGACGATGGCACCGCCTCCCACTCCGAAGAGACCGGAGAGGAAACCCGCAAAAAGACCGAGGATCAGGAGGGCGAGGACGGCTGGCCGGGCAGCGGGGTCGGCGGCTCGAGTCGGTCCCTGAGTCATACCCGCGCGTCTCCCCGGGTCGGTCAGCAGCAGCGATCCGCTGAGCGCGGCCGGTCCTGTCCACTGTAGGGGTGCCCGAGCGGGGCGGCGGACCCGAGGGTCAGCGGTCCTTCGTCGAGAAGGCCGCGTCGAACGCCGCGGCGGGCGGCTGGATCGCCGCGAGCTTCCGCACGAAGGCGAGCGCCCCGGGCGCGCCGTCGAGCCGATCCATGCCGGCGTCCTCCCATTCGACGCTCGTGGGTCCCGCGTAGCCGATGGAGTTGAGCGCGCGGAAGAGCGGCTCCCACGGCACGGCGCCGTGGCCCGTCGACACGAACGTCCAGCCGCGGCGCGGGTCCGCCCACGGCCGGTGCGAGCCGAGCACGCCGTTGCGGCCGTCGAGGTTCGTGATCGATTCCTTCACGTGCACGTGGAAGATGTGATCGGCGAAGTCGAGCACGAACGCGATGGGGTCGAGCTGCTGCCAGACGAAGTGGGAGGGATCGAAGTTGAAGCCGAAGCTCTTCCGGTGGCCGATCGCCTCGAGGGTGTCCTTCGCCGTCCAGTAGTCGTAGGCGATCTCGCTCGGGTGCACCTCGAGAGCGAACCGGACGCCGACCTCCTCGAACACGTCGAGGATCGGGTTCCAGCGTGCCGCGAAGTCGGCGTAGCCGCGCGCGATGAACTCGTCGGAGGCCGGCGGGAACATCGCGACGGCCTTCCAGATCGAGGAGCCGCTGAAGCCG
>CAKTZW010000023.1 GCA_934636065.1 uncultured Labedella sp. | reverse complement strand
GCCCTCGCGACCGGGTACACCGACATCGGCGGCGTCATCGGGATGCCGGTCCTCGCCGTCACGGTCATGATCGTGCTCGCCCTCCGTCGTCGATCCTGGACCCCGATCATCCTCATCACGGCCGCGGGCGCCGGATCGCTCCTGATGACGATCGCCGGCAAGGAGCTCATCGGGCGGGCTCGTCCGGAGCTCGAGGACGCCGTGCCCCCGTACGAGCACTCGCCGTCGTTCCCCTCCGGGCACACGCTCAACGCGACGGTGATCGCGGGCATCGTGGCGTATCTGCTCATCCTGCGCCAGTCGACGGTCGTCGCGCGCGTCCTGACGATCACGATCGCGGTGCTCTTCGTCCTCACGATCGGAGCGAGCCGCGTCTTCCTCGGCCACCACTGGTTCACCGACGTCCTCGCCGCGTGGATCCTCGGGGCGGCGTGGCTCGCCGTCGTCATCACCGGGCACCGGCTCTATCTCACGACGCGGGAACGCGACGCCGCCGGGATCGCGCCCGACGAGGCGGCCCCCGGCGGTCAGGGACGGCGCGCCGCCCGGTAGCCCGGCTCGCGCAGCGCTCGCGTCCATCCATAGGTCTCGGTGCCGGGCGGCGGTGCGAGGACCGGATCGAACCGCAGGTCGGATCGGTCGACCGCTCCGGGCCCCTCGGCCGCGGCCGCCCGGACGGAGACGGTGGCGAAGGCGTGCCAGCGCCCGCCCGGCGTCGCCCACATCAGCTGGAGCGTCCACGGTGCTCGGCCCAGTTCGATCGCGACCCCGGCCGGCGACGCCGATGCCGGTGCTCCCGTGATGGTTCGCGCCCCCACGAGGACGGGACCGGTCGGCGACCGGTAGGGCATGACCGTCGCGAACCGGGCGCCGTGCGGCGACAGCCGCGCGACCGGCACGAACCGCCACGGGACGCCGAGGTTGCCGACGGACGAGACGAGGAGGTCGCCCGCCTCGGTTTCGTCGATGCGGAAGCGCAGCGCGAGGCCCCAGATGTCGGGGAACGGGACCGGGGTGCCGATGCCGCGCGACAACCGCCCGACGACGGCGCCGGGGCGCGGTTCGTCGATCCACTCGATGCCGCTCGACGCGCTCGCTCCCGCGATCGGTTCGACGGTCCCCTCGAGGACGACGCCGACGGGATGGATGGGTCGCGGCGACCGCACGAGACGGACGCCGCGAACGAGCACTCCGATCGCCTCGCCGATCGCCCGCATCCCTATCGATCGGCCGCTCATGTCAGGCCTCGAGCGTTCCCTCACGCGCGTCCTTCCAGAGGTCCACTCCCCCGTCGGTCGCGTACCGGTCGATCTCGGAGAGCTCCTCCGGGGAGAAGTCGAGATTGTCGAGGGCGCCGACGTTCTGCTCGAGCTGCTCGACCGAGGAGGCCCCGATCACGAGGGAGGTGACGCGTTCGTCGCGTAGCGCCCAGGCGAGAGCGAGCTGCGACAGCGACTGTCCCCGACGCTCGGCGATCCCGCCGAGCGCCCGCACGTTCGAGAGCACCTCGTCGGTGAGCACATCGGTCGAGAACGAGTCGCCCTTCGCAGCGCGCGAGCCCTCGGGCACGCCGTCGAGATACTTGCCCGTGAGCAGCCCTTGCGCGAGCGCCGTGAAGCCGATGACGCCGGCGCCCACCTCGGCGGCGGCGTCGAGCAGCCCCTCCGTCTCGATCCACCTGTTGAGCATCGAGTAGGAGGGCTGGTGGATGAGCAGGGGGGTCCCGAGCTCCAGGAGCAGCCCCGCGATCGTCCGGGTGTCGTCGGCGCCGTACGAGGAGATCCCGACGTAGAGCGCCTTGCCCTGCCGGACGGCCGTGTCGAGCGCCGTCGCGGTCTCCTCGAGCGGCGTCGTGGGATCGAAGCGGTGCGAGTAGAAGATGTCGACGTAGTCGAGGCCCAGTCGCGCGAGCGACTGGTCGAGGGACGCGAGCATGTACTTCCGACCGCCGCCGCCTTGACCGTACGGGCCCGGCCACATGTCCCAGCCCGCCTTCGAGGAGACGACGAGCTCGTCGCGATACGGCCGGAGGTCCGTCGCCAGCAGTCGCCCGAAGTTCGACTCCGCCGAGCCGTACGGAGGGCCGTAGTTGTTGGCGAGGTCGAAGTGGGTGATGCCGAGGTCGAAGGCGCGACGCACGATCGCCCGTTGCACCTCGAGGGGACGGTCGTCCCCGAAGTTGTGCCACAGGCCGAGGGACAGCAGCGGCAGGTCGAGTCCCGACCGACCCGTGCGACGGTACTGCATCGACCCGTCGTAGCGGGAGGCGGAGGCGACGTAGGTCATTCGTGGTCCTTCCGAGTCATGAGCGCGAACGGCGGAGCGTCTGCCGGTCCGCGCGGTCGTCTCCTCCTACTCTGCTGGTCACGCTCGGCCGGCGTCCAGCCGGGGCGACATCGGGCGTCCCCCTTGCCCCGCGCCGGCCGCGCTGTAAAGGGCCTCCGCGGAACCGGCCTCCCGGCTAACGTCGGACCCGACAGTCAGAAGGAGACCCCATGCAGACTCGTACCATCGGAAACCGCTCCGTGAGCGCGATCGGCCTCGGCGGCATGCCGATGTCGATCGAGGGCCGTCCCGACCGGGAGCGGTCGATCGCCACGATCCACGCCGCTCTCGACGCCGGCGTCACGTTCATCGACACCGCCGACGCCTACCACCTCGAGGCCGGTGAGGTCGGACACAACGAGGAGTTGATCGCCGAGGCCCTCGCGAGCTACGGTCGCGACACCTCCCATGTGCTCGTCGCCACGAAGGGCGGCCATCTCCGTCCCGGCGACGGGTCGTGGACGCAGAACGGGCACCCCGACTACCTCAAGGAGGCGGCGAAGGCCTCGCTCGCCCGACTCGGCGGCGACGCGATCGGGCTGTACCAGTTCCACCGACCCGACCCGGCGGTTCCGTACGCCGACTCGATCGGCGCCCTCCAGGACCTCCTCGACGAGGGCGTCATCGCGCTCGCCGGCATCTCGAACGCGTCCGTCGAGCAGATCGACGAGGCGCACGGCATCCTCGGCGGCTCGCTCGTCTCCGTCCAGAACCAGTTCTCGCCCCGGTTCCTCTCGAGCCGGACCGAGCTCGAGCACTCGGCGGCGCTCGGTCTCGCGTTCCTGCCGTGGAGCCCGCTCGGCGGCATCTCGAACGCCGGAGAGCTGGCCGAGCACCACGCGGCGTTCGCCGAGGTGGCCGAGGCGCACGGCGTGAGCCCCCACCGCGTCACCCTCGCGTGGGAGCTCTCCCTCGCGCCGACGGTCGTCCCGATCCCGGGTGCGTCGCGTCCGGAATCGATCACGGACAGCGCTCAGGCCACCGAGCTCGAGCTCACGCCCGAGGACCTCGCGACGATCGAGGCGTCGCTCGTCGAGTCCTGACGGCACGGGAACGGGGAGGGTCCTCGGAGCCGGCGTGCAGGTCGCGGCGGAAGCCGTGCGGCATCCGACGACCGGAGGCACAGCATGACCGAGGACCTCTCCGTTCCCTCCCCGAGGGAACCGCGGCTCAGCTCACGCCGCGATGGCGTGGGTGGTCACGACGGTGACCTCGAGCTCCTCGTCGATGGCGACCCAGTCGCACTCGTCGCTCGCGCAGCGCGTGACATCGACGGGGCCGTCGATTCCGGGCCAGAAGGCGAGACCGGCGTTCATCGTGTCCTCGCCGCATTCGGGGCAATTCCTGATGTCCATGTCTCAACGCTAGATCGCACCACCGACATCCCCGGGACGATGCGCGGTGTGCCGCATGATCGCGCGCCGTGGGGCACGGGGCAGAATGGGCACATGCTCGCCGTCGACGCACTCAACGAGATCGGTTTCTGGCTCGAGCGGTCCTCCGCTCCGTCGTTCAAGGTCGCGGCGTTCCGCACGGCCGCTCGCACCGTATCGACGCTGACGGAGGACGAACTCGCCGCGCGCTCTCGCGACGGTCGGCTGACCACGCTGAAGGGCATCGGGGGGCGGACGTCGGAGGTGATCGCGCAGGCCGTCGCCGGCGAGGTCCCCGCCTACCTCGCCGACCTGCGGGAGCGGAACGCTGAACCGCTGACGACGGGCGGCGCGGCACTGCTCCCCCAGTTGCGCGGCGACCTGCACGCACACAGCGAGTGGTCGGACGGCACCACCACGATCGAGCAGCTCCTGCACGGCGCCGAACTGCTCGGACGGGAGTATCTCGCCCTCACCGACCACTCCCCGAACCTCACGATCGCGAACGGGCTGAGCGTCGAACGCCTCACGGAGCAGCTCGACGTCGTCGCCGCGGTGAACGATCGGGGCGGTCCCGTCCGACTGCTCTCGGGCATCGAGGTCGACATCCTCGAGTCGGGCGAGCTCGACCAGTCCCCCGAGATGCTGGACCGGCTCGACGTCGTCGTCGCGAGCGTGCACTCGAAGCTGCGCTCCGACCGCGCGACCATGACGGAGCGCATGCTCGGCGCCATCCGGACCCCGCGGACGAACGTGCTCGGGCACTGCACCGGTCGGCTCGTGGCGGGTCCGCGCGCGCCGCGAGCGCAGTCCGAGTTCGACGCCGAGGCGGTGTTCGCTGCGTGCGCGGAGCACGACGTGGCCGTCGAGATCAACTCGCGGCCGGAGCGCCAGGACCCGCCGGACGACCTCCTGCGCATCGCGATCGACGCCGGATGCCTGTTCAGCATCGACACCGACGCGCACGCGCCCGGACAGCTCGACTATCTGGGCTACGGCGCCGAGCGGGCGGAGCGCGCCGGTGTCCCGGCCGAGCGCATCATCACGACGTGGCCGGCGGACCGGCTCGTCGAGTGGGCGAGGGGCTGAGACCGGCCCGCCGTCACCGGAACCGCAATCCCCTCCCCGCGAACAGCCGGGTGACGAGGAGGTACACGAGGTGGGTGCGGGGCCACTGGGTCACGTTCGCGCCGCCCGCGACCGTGTAGTAGTTGTGGCACCCGGCGCTCATCGCGTTCGCGTGCGTCTCGAGCTGGCGATCGATCCAGCGCACCCAGTTCCGCTCGGCCGTCGGATCGGTGTCGACGACGTTGCGGGACGTCCGCTCGATCCGGCGGATCGAGCGGACCGCGACCTCGGCCTGCCGTTCGAGCTGGGCGATGATCGATGTCCCGCCGTTCGTGTTGGGCCCGTAGAGGATGAAGAAGTTCGGGAAATGGGGCACCGTGATGCCGAGGTACGCGCTCGCGCGCTCCGTCCGGTGCTCGTGGAGGTCGCGACCGCCCGACCCCGTGACGCGCAGCGACGACAGGAAGACCTGGGGTTGGAAGCCCGTGCTGAGCACGAGCACGTCGACCGGCCGTTCCGTCCCCGTGGCGTCGACGATCCCGGTCCGCGTGACGCGCTGGACCTCGTGCGGAACGAGGGAGACGTTGTCGCGGTTGAAGGCCGTGTAGTAGGTCGACGCCACGATCGGCCGCTTGCAGCCCCACGGATAGTCGGGGGTGAGCGCCGCCCGCGTCTCGGGGTCCTGGACGCTGCTGTTGATGAAGGCGATGCACTTCTCGCGCATCTCGCGCTGCCGCGCGCTGTGCACGTCGTTGGCCTTGAAGCGGCGATTGGCGACCCAGAAGAGGTACGCGCGGTGCAGGCGCTGGGCGAGCGGCACGGTGCGGTAGACCCAGCGCTCCCGACGCGTGAAGGCGCGCTCGAACTTCGGCTCCACCCAGCCGGGCTCGCGCTGGTAGACCAGCAGTTCCCCGACCGTCGGCGCGATCGCCGGGACCACCTGGGCGGCCGTCGACCCCGTCCCGACCACGGCGACCCGCTTGCCCGCGAGGTCGTGTTGCGGCTCCCAGCGGGAGGTGTGGAACATCACGCCCTCGAAGTCGTCGAGGCCGGGCCACGCCGGGAACCGCGGGACGTTGAGGAGACCGACGGCGGAGACGACGAAGTCGAACTCGTGCGTCTCCCCCGTCGCCGTCTCGAGGGTGTAGGTGCGCGTCGCGTCGTTCCAGGCGACTCCGTCGACGCGGGTGCCGAGCCGGATGTGCGGTCGCAGACCGAACCGGTCGACGACCTCCTCGGCGTAGGCGAGCAGTTCCGGCTGCGTCGCGTGCGTCCGCGGCCAGTCCTTCTTCATGAACGAGAACGAGTACGCGTGCGACGGGATGTCGACCTCGCACCCCGGGTACCGGTTCTCGAACCACGTGCCGCCGAGCCCCTCCGACTGCTCGAAGATCGTGAACTCCGCCGACGTGCGCTGCGTGAGTTTCACGGCGAGCGCGATCCCGCCGAAACCGGACCCGATGATGCCGACGCGCAGGCGACGTGCGCGGCTCATGCCGGTGCTCCGTCGAACGTCGGCTGCGGAGCGGGCATCGGGTAGTCCTCCGCATTGAGCACCCAGCCCTCCATCGAGGAGAAGTCGACCCTCGGCGGGCTGAAAACGTCGACGAGTCGGTTCGTGCCCGCGCCGACCGCCTCGCTCGTGTGCTCGCTCGGCGGCGGGATCACGGCGAGGGACGGCGCACCGATGAGCCGGTGCTCGTCCTCGCGCCAGACGGTGCGGTCGGTCGTCCAGGGCCAGCGGATGTGGTGGACGTACTCGCCGGCGAGCGCGAGCGAGTACTGCTCGAAGTCGTCGTGGTGGTGCGGCGACAGCTTCCGCGGGTCGCGGGGTCCCTCCTGCGGCGCGATCCAGTTGACCATCACGGTCGTGCAGCGGAAGAGCCGGAACGGCGACCCGGGGAGAGTCGGCACGGTGAGGTCGTAGACGCGGACCCTGTAGCCGTCGGCCGGCGCCGGCCACGCCCGGAAGGCGGGGACGTTGTGGTGGGGCTCGCCGTAGGACGCGGCGTTCGCGGCGAGCGCGACGAGGTCGAGCGCGGTCGAACGGATCAGCCGGATCACGCGACCGCGTCCCCGCGCGCTCACTCGGCTCGGCCCCGGCGGCACGACGACGAGGCGCCGGCCCGGGACCTCGACGCGCTCTCCGCCCGCCTCGACGAGGAGCGAGACACCCTCGTCGACCGAGATGACGACGTACTCCTCCGACTCGTCGCGGTCCTCGAAATCGCTCGGTCCGTCGACCTCCGACCACCCGACGACGAGGTTCTGGCCGCGTGCGAACCAGTCGCGGCGACCGTCGACGGTCCGTGCGGGTGGGAGCGCGGCGAATTCCGCATACTCCATCCCGGAGTAGTCGACGAGCGGAGGGGCTGCGGGGGCGGACGCCGCGCTCGCGAGCTGCGATCGGGCGTCGTCCGGGCTGTATGGCATGGTGTTCTTCCTGTGCGGTGGGAGCGGGTCGGGGCGTCAGCCGCCGATGCGCCGGTGGACGTCGGTGACGAGGTCGGTGGCGGCCTGACGCAGGAGGCCGGCGTCGTTGCCGACCATGACGAACGCGAAGCCGCGTCGGGCGGCCGCCTCGGCCTGTTCGGCGTTCGCGACGGCGGTGCCGACGGGGAGCGAGCGACGGCGGGCGGAGTCCAGCAGGCCGTCCACGAGGGCCTGCAGGACCGGGTCGTGCTCGTCGAGTCCACTGGAGAGCTGAAGGTCGCCCATGCCGAGGAAGACGCCGCCCAGGTGCGGCACGCCGAGGATCTCCTCGACGTGTTCCAGGGAGCCGCGATCCTCGAGCTGTACGGCACGCAGCACGTCGTCGCCCCGCGCGAGATATGCCGAGCGGCTCACCGCGCCCCAGCGCCCAGCGCGCGACGTGGTCCCGTTGCCGCGCTCGCCGCCGGGCGAGAAGGTCATGCCGGCCGCCGCTGCCGCCGCCTCAGCCGGAGTCGACACACGGGGGACGAGGATCCCGTCGACGCCGGAGTCGAGCAGGCGCTGGAGGTGCGATCCGGACCGGTCGGGCACGCGGGCGAGCACGCTCATGCCGTGGGCCTGCGCCACGACCGTCGCCGTGTAGGCGGTCTGCAGGTCGAGCGGCGCGTGCTCGAGGTCGATCACGACGAAGTCGATCCCCGCGATGGCGAGGATCTCCACCGTCTCGACGGAGGGCAGCTTCACCCAGGTCCCCACGAGGGTCCGCTCCGACTCCCGCAGGCTGCGTGCGAACCCGGGCGTCGGCAGGGCGTCCCGGCTCACGCGCCCAGTCCGATGAGTCTGGCGGGGTTCCGCTTGACCATGAGCGCGATCTCCTCCTCGGAGACGCCGAGCTCGAGCAGGCGCGCGAGCAGCCCGCGGTACCCCTCCACCGGGAGCGGGTTGCCCACCTGTCCGAGGTCGGACCCGAGCACCGTGTGCTCGGCCCCGATCCGTCGGATCCAGTCGACGAGCACCTCCGCCGGGAAGATGTGGTCGCGGAAGTACATGGCGACCTCGTGCTCGACGACGGCGCCGAGGGCGATCATCTCCTCGAGCCGCGCCTGGTCGATGTCGGAGACGTAGTTCGGGTGACTCACGACGACGCGGTCGAGGCCGGCGTCGTGGGCGACGCGGACGAGGGCGAGCGCGCTCTCCGCGTCGAGGTGGCCCGTGGACAGGAGCGCTCCGGCGTCCCTGACCTGCGCGACGATCTGCGCCACCTCCGGCCGGACGCCGCCGTCGGCGTCGACGACCGACACCTCGGCGCTCTGCATCATGCCGAGGGGCTGGAAGTGCGCCTGGGTCTCGGCGTGCCGCGCGGAGTGGTCGAGGTGGATGCGCGAGGAGATCGTCGGGAACCAGACGATCCTGCCGCCCATCCGCAACGAGCGGTCGACGGCCCATGGATTGAGGCCGCCGTTCACGCTGTTGAGGGCGATGCCACCGAACACCTCGATCGGCAGATCGTCGAGAAGCGGCGCCATGGACAGCACGTCGGTCACGGTGTCGTGGTAGTGGCATTTCACGACGATCGCGCGGAATCCCGCATCGGCCGCCTGCGCGGCGGCCTCGACGTGAGTGATCCGCCGCGGCATCGGGGACGGGCCCGAGTGGCAGTGCAGATCGACGGCGCCGTCGAGCAGGTCGTCGATGACGGTCATGGGGTGGTCCTTCCGTTGGTGCTGTCGAGGGAGCGGCCGCCGGGCTCGTGGCCGCCGCGCGCGCGGATCTCCGGGCTCACAGGATCGCCATCGCGTTCGGCGGCGATCCCACTCCCCCGGTGACGGCGAGCGGCTTCGCTGTGAGCAGGAATTCGTGGCGTCCCGCATCGGAGCACGCCTGCGCGAGCTCGTCGAGCCGCCACAGCTCGCCGAGGTAGAGGCCGAGCAGCGCGATGAGCGGCCGGTGCAGCATCCCGTTGTGGCTCGGTCCGCGACCCGGCAGCGGTTCGAGCGGATCGACGAAGCCCGAGTCGGGGTCGACGGGGAACGCCTCCACCCCGGCGTTGTCCGAGGCGAGCATCGCGACACCCGTGTCCCAGAGGAATTCGAGCATCGGATGGCTCTGCTCGATCCCCGGAGAGCCCCAGTTCCGACGCCGGTGCTCCTGTTGGTCGGGCGAGAGCGCGAGGTACTCCCCGGCCCAGCCCGTCCGCATGAGGAGCACGTCTCCCCGACGGAGCACGACGCCGTGCATCTCCGCGGCGCCACGGAGGTCGGCGACGGTGACGGCCTGATTCGTCGTGGTGTCGAAGGTGCGTCCCGTCGCGGCGAAGAACGGCGGAAGGTCGAGGAGAACGCCTCGCGTCACGACGCCGTGCTCCGCCACGAGCTGGATGCCGAGGTCCGGAGTGCCCTCCGCGACGCTCTCGTCCGGGACACCGCCGTAGAAGCCGTGCTCCGGATGCCGCATGTGGCGCAGTCCGTCGATCTGCGACGTCGACTGCAGATAGAACGCGTCGAGCCAGTCGTCGCGGTGGTTCGGGTTGTTCGCGAAGATGTGGTGCTCCGTCGGCGGACGGGTGCCGGCGATGCTCGGGACGAAGGTGTTGATGGGGTAGTCGAGGTCGATCACCCGGCCCGAGCGCACGAGCGATGCCGCCGCCCGGGTCTCCTCTGCTCCGATGAACCCGAGCGTCCCGAGCTGGTCGCCCTTCCCGAACACGCCCCACGAGGATCCGGGCGGCGCGTCGGTCCGCTCGAGAAGCTCCCGGTAGGTGGGGACGGTGCCACCACGCGCCGCCCCCACCGGCTGATGCTCCGAGATCACGCCGTCTCCCGGCGGACGCCGCGGTCGGCGGCCCCACTGTCGACGGACGTGGCCTCGGCGGTCTTCGGCGACTTCACGACGGTGTCGTCGGAGAGGTCGATCCCGCGCGTCTCGGGCGAGAACAGCACGCTCACGATGATGAGCACCCCCGCGAGGATCGTGAGGACGACGGGCGTGAGCGACAGCGGCATGAGATTCGACAGTCCCGCCTGGTACGCCGCGAAGAACCCGGGGATCACGACGGCGAGCGAGTAGCCGATGCCCCAGCCGGACGAGCGGATGCGGGTTGGGAAGCGCTCGTTGATGTACGACGGCAGCGTTCCGATCGTGAAGCCGTTGACGCTCTGGACGAAGAACACGACCGCGACGAGACCGGCGAACGGGATCTCGACGCCGTTCCCGAGCACGAAGAACAGCCCGGACATGACGATGAGCACGAGGAACCCGGCGAACAGCAGCACGGGCTTTCGGCCGAAGCGGTCACTCAGCGCTCCGGAGAGCATGTACGCGAACGGCACGATGATGTTCGCGAAGATGATGCTGAGCGTCAGGTGCGTCGGCGTGAAGCCCTCGCGGGCGAGCAGGAGCTGCGGGATGACGGAGCCGACCATGTTGACCATGAAGAAGACGCCGGTCATGAGCACGAACACCTGGACGAACGCGCCGATGTGCTTGCGTCCGAGCATCTCGCGGATCGGGTTCTTGGCCTTCTCGGACTCGATCCAGATGACCGACTCCTCGACGTCCTTCCGCAGGTAGCGCGCGACGACATAGGCGAAGACGGCGCCGATCACGAACGGGATGCGCCAGCCCCACTGGACGTACGGCGAGTCGATCTCGCCGGCGGGCGAGATCTGCAGGGCGAGGAACGTGAAGACCGCGATCGCGAGGTATCCGATCGTGGACGCGCTCTGCACGAAGCCGCCGATGAAGCCGCGTCGGTTCGTCTTCGCGTACTCGATCGCCATGGGCGTCGCGGCCGTGTACTCGCCGCCGAGGAAGATGCCGTCGACGAAGCGCAGGATGAGCAGGAGGGAGATCGCGGCGACGCCGCCGATCTGCTCGGCTCCCGGCAGGCACGCGATGAGCAGCGTCGTGATGCCGAAGCCGTAGATCGCGATCGCCCCGACGCGTTTGCGGCCGAGCTTGTCGGAGAGGTGACCGAAGAGGAACGCTCCGATCGGTCGCCCGAACAGGGTCGCGGCGAGGGTGAAGCCGGTCACGACGGCGGTCTGTCCGGCGTCGAGTCCCTGGGTGAAGTAGATCATCGCGGGGAGGAGCGCGATCGACGGGAGGTAGATGTCGAACGAGTCGACGAGGAAGCCCCAGAAGGCTCCCCGGATCGCCCGCCGGCGGCGGACGGTGGGATCGGTGGTCGAGGTGTCGACCCCTGCTGGTGTGCTCATGCTGATGCTTTCTGCTCGGAGACCGTCATTGGTCCGGGTGGAGGGAGAGGGAGCGGATCGGGGTGTCGCAACGGGTCAGGACGACGGCGTCGACGGCGTCGACGGCGGGCGGATGTCGAAGGCACGCAGCTGCAGCGCCATCATCCGGTAGTAGCCGACCAGGGTCACGACCTCGAAGACGACGGGACGGCCGAGCGCTGCGGCCGCGTCCTCGATCGCGTCGTCCTCGAGGTCCGCGCCGTCGAGCAGTCGTCGTGCGAGCTCGGCGGCGGCCTCCTCGACCGGGTCGTCGAAGGACAGCGGGACGCCGGCGAGGAGGGAGGCGATCTCCTCGTCCGACAGCCCGGCCGCTCGAGCGGCGCGCGTGTGCGCCCACCGCTCGAAGTCGCTGTCCTCCGCGCGGGCGACGAGCAGCACGACGATCTCGTGAGCACGGCGCGGGAGCGAGAGGCCGAAGCGGATGGTGTGCCCGAGCGGCTCGAGCGCGAGCCCCAGCCGCGGGCTCAGCATCCACGCGGCGGGCGGGCCGGTGAGCCCGCCGGAGGGGTCCTGGAGAGAGAAGTCGCTTCCCGGCCCGACGCGCTCCCCGCCCGTGAAGCGGCGGATGAGCTCCTCCTGCTCCGGCGAGAGTTCGCCCGTGCGTCCCAGCCGGCGGCTCATGCCCGCTCCGGCACGGGGAGCCGCAGCAGGCGATGCGGGTTGACGACGAGCATGGTGCGCAACTCCTCGGCCGTGAAGCCGAGGTAGTGCAACTGCTCGGCGAGCGTGCGGAGGCTCTCGGGCTCGGGCGGCACCCACCGTGAGAAGACGTCGGAGCTCAGCACGACGTTCTCGGGCCCGAGGATCCGGATCGCCTCGGCGAAGTCGCGCACGGTGTGGTGGGACTCGGGGTTGATGAGGGGCGCACTCGAGAACTCGAGCAGGCCACCGAGGGCGACGAACTCCCGCAGCTCGTTCGCGTCCTCCGTGAAGTGG
>CAKTZW010000022.1 GCA_934636065.1 uncultured Labedella sp. | reverse complement strand
AGTGGCTCGTGAGGACGCCGACGATGAGCGCCGTGAAGCCCGTCATGACCCCGGCGGAGAGGTCGAACTCCCCGCCGATCATGAGGAGGGCGACGGCGACGGCCATGATGCCGAACGTCGAGGCCGACTCGAGCCAGACGCCCGCGCCCGAGAGGGTCATGAAGTTCGAGGTGTAGACGGAGAAGAACACCATCACGGCGAGTGCCGCGACGAGGGCGCCGATCTCCGGTCGGGCCAGGATCGTGCGGAGGGGGCGGCGTTCGAGCCGCGGCCGGTTGCCGACGGTCACGATGTCCGTCGTCGTCATCGCGGTTCCCGTCCGTTGCGTCGCATGGGGATGAGCGTCGTCATCGTTGCTTCCTTTCGTTCCGGCGGTGGGACGAGCGTGCCGCCCCACCGCCGCGCGTCGGTGACTACCGGGTGCCGTTCGCGGCGTACTCGGCCACCTCGGCGGCGTTCTCCTCGGTGACGAACGCGGGGCCGGAGTAGACCGGCTGGCCGCCACCGATCTGGTTGCCGTTGACCGAGTCGAGGTAGAGCGCCGTGACGCCGAGGAAGCCCTGCACGTACGGCTGCTGGTCGACGGCGAAGAGGATCGCTCCGTCCTCGATGTTCGAGACGACGTCCTCCGAGAGGTCGAAGGTCGCGACCGTCGCCTCGCTACCGGACTCGTCGACCGCACCGACCGCGTCGATCGCGTACTGGCCGCCGAGAGTCAGGATGCCGTCGATGGAGGAGTCCGCCTGCAGCTTCGACTTGATCGTCGCCTTGACCTCGGCGTCGTTCGTGCCGTCGACCTGGAAAGTGACCAGATCGTCCCGATAAACGCGCACGCACCAGGACATGTTGATATGCGCGACAACGTCGCCGTCGAACTCACCGACCACGGCAACCCGGGGGACAGCACGGCGAACGACGTCCTCGCGCGCATCGCGGCGCGATTGCGGCTGCCCGTGCTCGCGACGGGCAACGTGCACTACGCGACGCCGCGGGAGTTCCCCGTCGCGACGGCGCTCGCCGCCGTCCGGGCCCGACGCAGTCTCGACGAGCTCGACGGCTGGCTCCCGGCCGCCCCCACGGCGCACGTGCGCAGCGGGGCGGAGATGGCCGCCCGGTTCGCGCGCTATCCCGGTGCGGTCGAGCGCACCGTCGATTACGCCGCCGAGCTCGGGTTCCGTCTGCGCAGCCTCAAGCCGGGGCTGCCGAAGCAGGAGGTGCCGGCCGGGCACACGCCCATGAGCTGGCTGCGGGAGCTCACGTGGCGAGGCGCTGAACGGCTCTACCCGGACCTGGACGAGGCGAAGCGGATCCGCATCGAGCGTGAGCTGCAGGTGATCGAGGAGAAGGACTTCCCCGGCTACTTCCTCATCGTCCACGACATCGTGCAGTTCGCGCGGAAGCGCGGCATCCTCTGTCAGGGACGCGGATCGGCGGCGA
Source organism: uncultured Labedella sp. (assembly GCA_934636065.1). Lineage (GTDB taxonomy): Bacteria > Actinomycetota > Actinomycetes > Actinomycetales > Microbacteriaceae > Labedella. Next base: position 10,996 of record CAKTZW010000022.1, on the reverse strand, counting down.
ACTCCGCCGTGTGCTATCTCATCGACATCACCGCGGTGGACTCCATCCGCTACGGGCTGCCGTTCGAGCGGTTCCTCTCGAGCATGCGCGACGAGGAGCCGGACATCGACGTCGACTTCGACTCCGACCGGCGCGAGGAGGTCATCCAGTACGTCTACGACAAGTACGGCCGGTTCAACGCCGCCCAGGTCGCGAACGTCATCACGTACCGGCCGAAGGGCGCGGTGCGCGACATGGCGAAGGCGCTCGGGCACAGCCCGGGGCAGCAGGACGCGTGGTCCCGTCAGGTCGAGCGCTGGGGTGCGCTCACCTCGACGGAGGACCACGACATCCCGGAGGCCGTCATCGGACTCGCCCAGGAGGTGATGGGCTTCCCGCGGCACCTCGGCATCCACTCGGGCGGCATGGTGCTCACGGATCGTCCCGTCGGGGAGGTGTGCCCCATCGAGAACGCGCGCATGGAGAAGCGCACGGTGCTGCAGTGGGACAAGGACGACTGCGCGTGGATGGGGCTCGTGAAGTTCGACCTGCTCGGCCTCGGCATGCTCGCGGCGCTCCAGTACGCGTTCGATCTGGCCGCCGAGCACACCGGTGAGCGCTGGGACCTGCAGACGATGCCGAAGGAGGAGCAGGGCGTCTACGACCAGTTGTGCCGCGCCGACTCGATCGGCGTGTTCCAGGTGGAGAGCCGCGCGCAGATGGGCACGCTGCCGCGGTTGCTGCCCCGCCGGTTCTACGACCTCGTGATCGAGGTCGCCCTCGTTCGCCCCGGTCCCATCCAGGGCGGCGCCGTGCACCCGTACATCCGCCGGCGCACGGGGGAGGAGGCCGTGTCGTACCTGCACCCCTCGCTCGAGCCGGTGCTCGAGCGCACCCTCGGCGTGCCGCTCTTCCAGGAGCAGCTCATGCAGATGGCCATGACGGTCGGGGGCTGCACGGGTGAGGACGCCGACCTGCTCCGGCGCGCGATGGGATCGAAGCGCGGGCAGGAGAAGATCGAGACGCTGCGGGAGAAGCTCTACGCCGGCATGGCGGGCAACGGCATCGTGGGGGAGGACGCCGACACCATCTACGCGAAGATCCAGGCCTTCGCCAACTTCGGCTTCGCGGAGAGCCACTCGATCAGCTTCGCGCTGCTCGTCTACGCGAGCTCCTGGATGCGCCTGCACTACCCCGCGGCGTTCCTCGCGGCGCTCCTGCGCGCGCAGCCGATGGGGTTCTACTCGCCGCAGAGCCTCGTGGCCGATGCGCGGGCCCACGGGGTGACCGTGCTGCGTCCCGACATCCTGCTCTCGGGGGTGGAGGCGGGCCTCGAGCCGCTCGAGCCGGGACGTGTCGGTCCGACGGGTCCGGACGCGTGCGTGGAGCGGGAGCAGCCGCCCGTCGGACCGTTCGACCGGAGCGCGCACTTCGACACCCGCGAGCATCGGCGCGACGGCCACCACGCCGTGCGGCTCGGTCTCGCCGAGGTCGGCTCGCTCGGCACCCGCAAGGCGGCGCAGATCGTCGCGGAGCGCGAGCGCGGCGGGCCGTACGTCGACATGTCGGACCTCGCCCGCCGGGTGGGACTGTCGACGCCGCAGCTCGAGGCGCTCGCCGCCGCCGGCGCGTTCGAAGGGTTCGGCCAGTCGCGTCGATCGTCGATGTGGGGGGCGGCGCACGCCGCCGCCGAGCGACCCGATCAGCTCGCGGGCACGCAGGTCACCGTGCAGCCACCGCTGTTCGGCATGATGACGGACGCCGAGCGCCTCATCGCGGATCTGTGGTCGACGGGGGTGTCTCCCGACGACCACCCCATGCGGCACATGCGTGCCCCCCTCGACGTGCGCGGGGTGCTGCCGGTCGACGCGCTCCGCACCGCCGAGTCGGGCCGACGCATCGAGGTCGCGGGCGTCGTGACGCACCGGCAGCGCCCGGCGACGGCGAGCGGCATCACGTTCATGAACCTCGAGGACGAGTCGGGGCTCGTCAACGTCGTGTGCAGCGTCGGGGTGTGGGGGCGATACCGCCGGGTGGCCCGCGAGGCGCCGGCGATGATCGTGCGCGGCGTGCTCGAACGCTCGCCGGACGGCGTCATCAACGTCGTCGCTGACCGGATGGAGTGGCTCACGATGGCCGCCCGCACCACCTCCCGCGACTTCCACTGACCCAGAGTGCTACACCCGCACGAGGGCGCCAGCTGCCAGTGGCGCCCTCGACACCGAACCGGCGCCCTCGCCCCGCCCGCGCCCGGCCGCACCCGCACGCGTCCCTCAGGTGATGAGCGCCGCGTCCGCCTTCCGCTGCAGGACGGCGCGCTCCCGATCGTTCCCCGCCAGCCGGACCGCCGCGAGGAACTCCGCCCGCGCCTCCGCCTGGCGCCCGAGCCGGGCGAGCAGCTCGCCGCGCACGCTCGGCAGGAGGTGGTACCCCGCGAGCGAGCCGGTCGCGACGAGTGCGTCGACGATGCGCAGAGCGGTCGCCGGTCCCTCGGACATCGAGACGGCGACGGCGCGATTGAGCTCCACCACGGGGGAGGGGGCGAGGCGGCCGAGCGCCTCGTAGAGGATCGCGATGCGCTCCCAGTCCGTGTCGTCCGCTCGTCGCGCCGTCGCGTGGCACTCCGCGATGGCGGCCTGCAGCCCGTAGTACCCGAGGCCGCGACCGACGGCCTCCTGCCGGGCGAGGGCCGCGGACCCGCGCGCGATGAGCGTGCGGTCCCACCGGGACCGGTCCTGATCGAGGAGCAGGATCGGCTCGCCGTCATGCGTCGTGCGCGCCCCGAACCGGGACGCCTGGAACTCGAAGAGCGCGACGAGGCCGTGCACGTCCGGCTCGCGCGGGACGAGCCGCGCGAGGGAGCGCGCGAGCCGGAGGGCCTCGAGCGAGAGCTCCGGTCGCATCCACTCCCCGCCGGCGCTCGCCGCGTAGCCCTCGTTGAAGATGAGGTACAGCACACCGAGCACCGAGGAGAGGCGCTCGGGGAACTCCGCGCGGTCCGGCACCTCGAAGGGGACCCGGGCGGCGGCGAGGGTCTTCTTCGCCCGGACGATGCGCTGCTGGACCGTCGCCGTCGGGAGGAGGAAGGCGCGCGCGATCTCCTCGCTCGTGAGCCCGCCGACGACGCGGAGAGTCAGCGCGACCTGCGCCTCGCGGGAGAGAACCGGGTGGCAAGAGATGAAGACGAGTCGCAGCACGTCGTCGTCGATCGTGTCGGGATCCCAGGGAACCGCGTCGGGGTCGATCCCGGTCTCGAGGTCGTGCGCGATCGCCGCGTAGCGCTCGTCGAGCCGCTCGCGTCGCCGCCAGCTGTCGATCGCCTTGCGCTTCGCGACGGCTGTGAGCCAGGCGCCGGGATTGATCGGCACCCCCTGCTCCGGCCACTGCCCGAGCGCGTCGACGACGGCCTCCTGAGCGAGGTCTTCCGCGAGGCCGACGTCACCGACGTAGCGCGCGAGGGTGGCGACGATCCGGGCGGACTCGATCCGCCAGACCGCCGCCACCCTGCGGCCCATCGCGTCCGCATCGCTCATCGGGGTGTCCCGTCCGCGGTGGAACGCGTCACACGGTTCGGTTGTCCGCCTCGGCCTCGGCGATCCACTGCGCTTCCTTCTGGACCCACTCATTGTCCTGCGGGAAGTCCTCGAGCTCGGTGATCCGACGCACCTCGAGCTTGGATCCGGGGCCGAGGGGGCAGCGGCTCGCCCACTCGATCGCCTCCTCCTTGCTCGACACCTGCAGGATCCAGAAGCCGTTGAAGAGCTCCTTCGTCTCGCCGTACGGGCCGTCGGTCACGGCCGGCGGCTGGGAGGAGAAGTCGACGACGACACCCTCCGACGCGTCGGTGAGTCCGTCTCCTCCGGCCATGACGCCCGCGTTGATCATGGACTCGTTGTAGCGGCCCATGCGCTCGATGACCTCCTCGAACGGGAGGTCCTTGTACGCCTCGACGGCCGCATCGTCCGAGCGCATGATGAGCATGTACTTCATGGGGTTCTCCTTCGTCGACGAGGGCCCGATGTGGTGCCCTCACCTCTGCGTCGAACGTACTGGACGCGGATCGACAGTCGGCGGAACTTTTTTTCCGCGTCGTCGAGGACCTCAGTCCATCGGCATGTCGCCCGTTGCGACGAACGCGTCGAGCGCCGCGTCGATCGAGTCCGGCCCGGAGATCACGGTGAAGGTGCTGCCGGAGAGGTCGGCGCGCTCGAGGGCGGCGGCGAGGACCGCGGCGACATCGGCCCGCGGAACGGGCCCGCGGGTGTCACCGGGCGTCACGGTCACGGAGCCGGAGCCCTCGTCGTCGGTGAGCTGTCCGGGGCGGACGATCGTCCAGTCGAGATCGAGGCCGCGGACGCCCTCCTCGGCGGCGCGCTTGGCCTCGATGTACACGCGGAACACCTCGTCCGTCCCCTCCGGCGGGGTCGTGGTGACGCCGATCGACGAGACGAGGACGTAGCGGCGCACTCCCGCCGCGACAGCCGCCTCGCCGAGCAGGACGGCGGCGTCGCGGTCGACCGTGAGCTTGCGGTCGGCACCGCTGCCGGGACCCGCACCCGCGGCGAAGACGACGGCATCGACACCGTCGAGCGCTCGAGCAAGCGTCTCGACGTCCGTCTCCTCGAGGTCGAGGACGATGCTCGACGCCCCGTGCGCCGAGAGGTCCGATTCCTGGTCCGGGTTGCGGATGATCCCGCGCACGTCGTGACCCGAGCTGGACAGTCTGCGGGAGAGGAGCAGGGCGATCTTGCCGTGCCCTCCCGCGATCGCGATGGTAGCCATGGCGCGATCCTACGTCGGTGCGCTCGACGTGGACACGGGGTCGACACGCCGCACCGCCGCCACACCGTCGCCACCACCGAGCCCGTGAGCCGCGACGGGCGGTCAGGCGAGTTCGTGCGCAGTCACTCGAGCACGTTGCTCGCGAGGCACGACACGGTGCCGCCGACGCCGTCGGAGGAGTCCTCCGCCACCACCGTGCCGTCGACGGTGATGGAGCAGGCGATGTCGCCCTCGTCGTCGATCCCGTTCGTCGCCGTGACGCTGAAGGTGGAGAAGTCGAACTCGCCGCCGATGGTCGCCTCGAACTCCTCCGTCCACGGCAGCGACTGTCCGTCGTCCGTCTGGATGTCGCCGTCCCTGGTGTTCGAGAAGGAGAAGTACACGATCGACACGTCGGTGCCGTCTCCGGTCACTTCGTAGACGACCTCGACCTCGCGCTGCTCCGTCGATCCGTCGGAGGGGAAGGCCGACGAGTCCGGCAGTTGTTCGGCGATGTCGCCCACGACTCGCGTGGTGAATCCGACGGTGTAGACGATCGCGAGCACGATGGACAGGGCGAGGGCCACCACGGAGACGATCGCGCCGGCGATGGCCAAGCCCTTCCGGCGGCCCGTGAGCACTAGGCCGACGATGCCGAGGATCAGGCCGACGAGCGCGATGATGCCGCTCACGTAGTTCGCGACGGGGACCGGGGAGAGGAGGAGCCCCACGCCGCCCACGATGAGCGCGGCGAGACCGAATCCGTTGCGTCCGTCGGTCCCGCCGGTGCCGGAGCCGCCGGAGGAGCCGTATGGCGGCTGTCCTCCGTACGGCGGCTGGGCTCCGTACGGGGGCTGTGCCCCATACGGCGGTTGCGCTCCGTACGGAGGCTGACCCGGCTGCGCTCCATACGGTGGCTGACCGCCGAACGACGGGGGCGCTCCGACCGGTGGCTGGTCAGCGGACGCGCCCGAACCCGGGGGAGACGACGGCGGCGTCGACGGATCCGGGACGGAGGGCTCGTTCGGCGTTGACATGCTTCGAGTCTCCCAGATGCCCTGTCCCCTCGCACAGGGACCGAAGGCTCTAGAGCGCCGTTCCTCGGGAGACTGCGACGGAGGCGGACCCGCGTCAGGCTGCGGCGGACGACCGGCCGTCGTCGCGGCGCTCGGCGTCGTCGATCACGTCGAGCAGGCGGTCGCGCGCCGCCGTCAGCTCGGCGATCTGGGCGTCGAGGCGGCGACGCTCGCCGTCGAGCATCGAGCGCTGCTCGGCCGTGGTCGTGCCGGAACGCATGCACGGCATCATCTCGAGGATGCGACGACTCGGCAGCCCCGCCGCGAGGAAGAGCCGGATGAGGCGGACGTAATCGACGGCGTCGTCCCGGTAGACGCGTTGCCCGCTCGGCGTCCGATCCGACGCCAGGAGTCCCTGCGCCTCGTAGTAGCGGAGCGAGCGCACGCTCGCTCCCGTCCGCTGTGCGAGCTCGCCGATCCGCATCCGTCTCCCCGCCCTTGACCCTGACATTGGTGTCAGCTCCTACGGTACTGGAGTCAGTCAGTGAAAGGACCAGTACCCCATGGACATCAGCCATTCCGTCGCCCTCGTGACCGGAGCCAACCGCGGCATCGGCCGCGAGTTCGCGCGCACCCTCGTCGAGCGCGGCGCCACGGTCTATGCGACGGCGCGCCGTCCCGAGACGATCGACCTCGAGGGCGTGCGACCGCTCGCGCTCGACATCACCGATCCGGAGAGCGTCGCGGCGGCGGCCGCAGCGGCCCCGGACGTCACGCTCCTCATCAACAACGCCGGCGTCTCGACCGGCACGGACCTCGTGTCGGGTGACCTCGACAGGATCCGCCTCGAGCTCGACACGCACTTCTGGGGCACGCTGTCGATGGTGCGTGCTTTCGCGCCCGTACTCGCCGCGAACGGCGGCGGCGCCATCGCGAACGTGCTCTCGGCCCTGTCCTGGTTCACCGTCCCCGGCGCCGGCGCCTACCACGTGGGGAAGGCCGCGCAGTGGGCGCTCACGAACGGGGTGCGGCTCGAGCTCGCGAAGCAGGGAACGAGCGTCACCGGGGTGCACCTCGGTTCCGCGGACACCGACATGATGCGCGGATACGACGGACCGAAGATCCCGCCGACCGCCGTGGTCGAGGCGGCGCTCGCCGGTGTCGAGACCGGTGCGGCCGAGGTGCTCGTCGACGACTGGTCGCGATGGATCAAGGCCGGGCTGGTCGGGACGCCGGAGGAGTTCGCGGCGGACATCCGGCGGGCGCTCGCCGGCTGACGCGGGGCGAGGACGCACCCGGACGGACCCGCTCGTCAGGCGCCGCGCGCCCGCCGCAGGCTCGCGAGCAGTTCCGGGCCGCGCCGCTCGAGGAGCGCGCCTCCGCGGCGGATGCCGACGATCATCAGCACGGTGCCGAGCGCCAGCCCGACCACGAGCGCGAGCACGCCGAGCACGACCTCGCCCGTGATGATCGCGGCGACGCCGAGCGCCAGTTCGGGGATCGCGAGCGCGAACACGACGAGCCAGGCGGCGTACATGCCGAGTTGAGACGTGAAGGTCGACCCGGGCGGCGTCTTGAACGGACTCTCACCGGCAGCGGGCACCGGAAGCAGGAAGCGGGCCGACGCGACGCTCGACACGCCGAATCCCGTGAGCAGCACGCCCAGCCCGATGCCGAGGAGAGGAGCGATCTCGCCTCCGCGCCCGAGCACGAGGAGCGGGACGACGGTCGCGACGACGACGAGCGGGATCGCGATGATCGCGAGGGTGATGACGCGACCGGCTCGGTCCGCGACGCCGCTCACCCCGCTCGAGAGGTGGGAGGCGAAGGCCGTGCCGTCGTAGGCCACCTCGGCGCACAGGGTGATCGCGAGGACCGCGGCGAAGATCGGCCCGAGCATGACGAGGAATCCGTCCGAGCCCGTCGTCGCGAGGAACACCCCGATCACCGCGAGCAGGGGCAGCATGATGAGCGAGCCGCCGTAGCGGGGGTCGCGCAGCCAGTACACGCTCGTGCGAGCGGCGACGGCGCCGGTGGGTGTGGCGGGGTACCAGGCGAACAGCCCGAGGCCCTTCGCCGCCCCCGAGCCGCCCGACGAGCGCGCGGGCGTCACGAGGAGTCTCGCGAGACTGCGCCTCCAGAGGAGCACGAGCACGGCGAGAGTCGCGACCGCGACCGCGGCCTTCCCGAGCGCCTCGAGCGGTCGGCCGAGCGCGAGGTCGCCCGGGATGGACCAGGCCGCTCCGAGGGGAGTCCAGGAGAGCACCCCGGCGATCCGCGGTAGGTCGTCGGAGATCGTCGCGAGGGAGGAACTGGCCACGCCGATGATGGGCCCGAGCAGGATGAGGGGAACGAAGACGAGGACGCCCATGACCTCGCGGTACTGGCGGCCGGCGGCGAGGGAGGCGCCCACCGACTCGAAGGCGCGCGATGCGGTGACGCAGATGAGCACGCCGAGCACGGCGGCGAAGGGGGCGGCGACGAGTGCCGCCGGTTCGCGGAGCCAGCTGAGGGTCGTCGAGAGGCCGGCGACGAGGGTGACGAGGCCGGGGACGCCGAGCAGGCCGACGACGAGCAGCGCGACGAGGAGCCGCTGGGGCGGTAGAGGGAAGACGCGCAGCTTCTCGATGCTGAGCGACTGGTCCATCCCGCGCATGAGCAGGGGCACGACGATCCAGCCGAGCACAGCGAGCGACCCCGCGAGGACGGACACGACCCAGCCCCAGCGCGGCTCCGCGAAGGACAGCGCGATCATGCCGATGATGAGACCGACCAGGATGAACAGCCCCCAGACCGCGCCGATGATCGCCGAGACGAGCGCCCACGTGCTGCGCTTGAACCCGTTGACGAGGAGCCGGAAACGCAGGCTCAGGAGGTGCGCAACCACGACGGTCCCTCCGTGTTGTGGCGGCCTCCGACGAGTTCGACGAAGCGGTCCTCGAGCGTCGAGCCGGCGCGGACGTCGTCGGTGGTGCCGGCGGCGAGGAGCCGACCAGACCCGATGATCGCGACGTGGTCGCACATGCGCTGGACGAGGTCCATCGAGTGGCTCGAGACGATGACGGTGCCGCCCCCGCGCACGTAGCCCGTGAGGAGGTCGCGGATGTTGGCGGCGGAGACGGGGTCGACGGATTCGAAGGGTTCGTCGAGCACGAGCAGGCGGGGGGCGTGCACGAGGGCCGAGGCGAGCGCGATCTTCTTCGTCATGCCGGCCGAGTAGTCGACGACGAGTGTCCCTCCCGCCGATCGCAGGTCGAGCAGGTCGAGCAGGTCACCCGTGCGTTGTGCGACGGTGTCCCGGTCCATCCCGTGGAGGAGGCCGTGGTACGTCACGAGCTGCTCTCCCGTGAGGCGATCGAAGAGGGCGACACCGTCGCTGAGGACGCCGACGAGGGACTTCGCCCGCACGGTGTCCCGCCAGACATCGGTGCCGAGCACCTCGATCGTGCCGGCGTCCGGCCGCAGCAGACCCGTCGCCATCGAGAGGGTCGTCGTCTTGCCGGCCCCGTTGGGACCGACCAGACCGTAGAACGACCCCGTCGGCACGTCGAGGTCGAGGTTCTCGACCGCGGGTTTGCCCTCGAACGCCTTCCGGAGCCCGCGGATGCGGAGCGCCGGTGCTGTCGTCGCAGGAGCGGAGGCGGGGGTGGGGATCGCGGGGTTTGGAGCGCCGTCGGTCATGTTTCCAGCCTAGGGACCGTGCCGGTCCGGCGCCTCCGCCGTGCGGCGGAGTTCCTGTCCGCCGCACGGCGGGCGCTCGAGTGAGGCGACGCCGTTCGCCCGCCACGCCCCGGACGGTGTCCTCCGTATAAGGCGACACATCGACCTCAGCGCCCCTATGCTGATCCTGGATATGAACGGGTCTCCGCCCGATCAGAGACTTGGAGCGAGACCCGCAGATGAGACACCACGTGTCGGCCGCCGGCCGGTTCCGATGGATCGCCGCTTTCCCCGTCATCGTCGCGCTCGTCCTCGGGACGCTCATCGGTGCGGCTCCAGCCCGCGCCGCGGTGCTCGGCGCCACCGTGACCGCCACGACGAGCAGCGCGAGCGTCACGTACATGCGCTCGCTCACGGTCTCGGGGAAGGCGCGGACGAGCGCTGCAGCGGTCGCGAACGCCGACGTGCGCGTCGTCGGTCAGACGACCGGCGGGGTCTGGCGCGTCCTCGGCCAGGGGCGGACGAACGCGTCCGGCGCGTACTCCATCGCGATCACGCCGCTGGAGCAGTACCGGGTCAAGACGGAGCTCTCGGCGACCTCCTCGTCGCGTGCGGCAGCGAGCCCCTCGACGACGATCACCGTCCAGCCGGGGCTGTACTCGGTCGTCCCGTCGAAGAACAGCTATGCCGTCGCGGGTCGCGACAAGCACGTGTCTGGCGCGGTCCACGGTCAGCTGAACGGGCGGCGCGTGAAGCTCGAGCAGCTCACGGGCGACGCCTGGAGGACGGTCGCGCAGTCGTACGCTCAGAAGAACGGCACGTTCACCCTGTCGTTCGCGCCGACGACGGTGGGAACGAGCCGCATCCGGATCTACATCCCCGCCGGTCAGGGGCTCGCGGCCAAGGCCGGTCCGGTGACGGTCCTCACGACGGTGGCGACGACGGCGGCACTCGCCGCGCGCGCCCCCGCGTGCTACGGCGTGGCGAGCACCCTCGCCCCGGATTGCGTCAACCCGGAACTGGCCGGCCTGATGCTGCCGAGCACGGACGCCGACGACCTCTTCGTCGACAACGGCGGCGGGTACAAGAAGAACTGCTGGCAGTCGAACCCCACGGAGGACCTGAAGGTCTGCAGCTACGGCTCGACGCGATCGGACGCGATCCGACTGGCCTTCGTGGGCGACTCGCACGGAGCCGGGTACCTCGCGGGCCTGCGCTCGCTCTTCGCGCACGAGAACTGGCGCGTCGACACCTACTTCGGAGTCAGCTGCCGCTGGCTCGACTTCCCCAAGGGCCACGGTTGCGAACCCCGGTCGAAGTCCATCGAGGCCGACCTGCTCGCGGGGGACTACGACGCCATCGTCGCGATCGGGCTCCGCGAGGTGAGTCCGAACGTCGAGAGCGCTGAGGCAGTGTCGCAGCAGTACGTCCGCGCGTGGAGCCGAGCGACGGCGGCGGGAATCCCCGTGATCGCTGTCGGCGACTTCCCCTACCTGCCACGGACCGCGATGGAGTGCGTGACGACGTCCACCGGAATGGCTGCGGCCACGTGCTCCGTGCCCCGTTCCACTGCGCTGTCG
>CAKTZW010000021.1 GCA_934636065.1 uncultured Labedella sp. | reverse complement strand
TCCTTCCAGAGAGAGATCGCGAGCTTTTGCTCGTCGTCCCGTCCAGTCAGGAGCGTCGCCACGAGATTCAACGCCTCTTCGAGCCGTGAAGCGATCGCCGCTCTGCCGGTGTTCGACGATAGAGCGTGCCTCAGCTGCCCTACTCCGCCGACGGCAAGCGCCACGCTGACGTATGTGGCTGCCACCCCCTCATCGACGCTCGTCGATGCACGAGCTGCCTCCAGGAAGTCTCGCAGTGTCAGGGCGTCGAAGGCGTGAGGATTGTCTTGCAAATGCCGAAGGTAGGAGCGCGCCGCCGAAAGCCCTCCGACTGCAGCATGCGGAAGGTGAGGAAGGAGGCCGCCCCGGTCGAACCACAGCTCACTCATTTCACCGAAGCGCGCGAGACATGTCGCCACGACTTCTCGGGGTACCCGGTCGTCTCCCAGCGCCGCGCGGGCCGCGATCGCCCAATTCTGCTCAGCAGAAAGACCGAAGTGGTCGCCGGGAAGCGGCAGACCATTCTCCAAACAGGCCGCCAAACGCTCTGACGTACCCCTCGCGGCTCCCCCGCTCACCTCGAGCACAGGAGCGAGCAGGATTCCCACGATTTGGGGGGGCCCATCCTCAGCAGGTGCTCGGAAGACCTCGTCGAGGATGTCATTCACCCGCCCAACGGCTCCCTCATCAGCCGCGATGAGATGCTGGGCCAGCGCGCCCAACTCGATGCCCACCGAAAGATCCAACTGCGCTGGTCTGATTCGAGGCACGTTCTCGCGGGTACGCATCAACCAGTCGCCATGGTCATCGTGAACGCCCTCGCCGCTCGAACGATCAACCCAGAGAATTCGACCCAAGGCGGCTACGACGCTACGCCCGACCGGCTTCCCGCCCAAGCGCGGGTCCGTATCGACATCGTTGACAAGGGCAGCGAAAAAGTGAGGCTCGGCCAGTTCTGCGTAGTGTGACGCAACGAGACTCAACACGTCCGCCTGCCTGTCTCCCGGCCCGACGGACGCGAGAAGCCGCCTCACCGCGCTGCGCACGAAAGCCGGATCGGCTCCGGCGAGGGAGAAAATCAGATCGTAGAGTTCGGCCGGATTCGTCAACGAAGCTCGCGCCGGCCCGCAGTAGTGGTCGACGATCCCCATCCGCCTTGCCGCAGCGACTACCGCCTCCGGATGACGGCGCGCTAGCCGCGCCAGGACGCGCACCACCACGAGGTGGCAGTCGATTCGTCTGTACGCCCATACCTGCTCCACGATATGTACAGAATCAGTCACGTCGACGGAACCGACGGTCGGGAGAACCTCAACGAAGCGACTGATTGTTTCTTGCGGCGCGGACTCGATTGTCGGTCGCACGTCGGGTCGAAGCGCGGGTTGGTGCGCCCACGCCATGAGGCCGATTTGGGATGTCGCCGGTTGTTCGACCGCTAACAGACCGTTGATCAGTTCCGAGACCGAAGCACGAGAGGACGACTCATCCTTCATCAGAATCAGCATCTGCTCCAGGACAGCTCCGACGAAGAGGTCGAGCGGATGCTGCCGCATATGTTCGACCAGGCGGCGGGCCTCTCGCAACCCGCCGCGGTGAAGAAGGCCGTGTGCGGCCGCGAACTCGAACATCGTCTGATGGAAGAATCTCCGCTGCTCGCCGCCGACCGTGAGCACCCCCCTGGCCGTCAAGTCATCGATATCGGCAGAAGGATTCGTCGGGTCGGGAAAGGCGACGCGGTCGACGAGTTGCACCAGTGTGTTGATAGAGAGCTCAGGAGAGCCTTCCGCAAGCATCACTATCCCGATCCGTTTGGCCGTCCCCGACAAGTCGCGTTCAGCTTTCGCATTGGTGGATCGCCGGTCACTGACTATTCGATGCTCCCAGTACCTGCGATAGAGGGTGGTCACGTCCACTTCCATTGAGGGAAGAGTGCCGCCGGCGAGGTCGAAAAGAATGCGGAGCAGCAGTGGGGACTGCAAGACCTCGAGCACAGGCAGTCCGCGCGCCCGGGCGTTACGAACCAGATCGATTCCCAGCGATGGGTCCTCGTTGGGAAAGTGCTCGGCCATGAGAGCCGACGTGGCCTTGTCCATTTCGCTTGGGCCGTAATTGTGCAGGTCGAACCGCCTGAAGCGTGCGTCGAGAAGTTCAGATTCGACGGGACGAACCGCTACAGCGACTGCGACACCGATGTCCTCGAGTCCCTCCAGGAAGTCTTCCGTTGCCTCCTTGGAGGCATCGGAATGAAGGAGGAGATCCGCGGTGTCTAGGAGTACGACGAGATGCGTGGTCAACCGTTTCAGGAGCCGGAAGGCCTTCAGCATGTCCCTGATGGGGATACCGTCCGACGCTCCCGCTACGGCAGGAAACCAGCTCGCCGAGATCAAGACTGGGTGTACGAGCGGGTTGGCGGCGAGGCGTTTCGCAATGCCCCACAAGAGGCTCGACTTCCCGGAGCCTGCGCTGCCGCGGACCAAGATTGCGCCAGAGGTCTCCTCGCGGTTGATCAACAAGCTCGCAAGCCGGAGTTCGACATCGCGTTCAACGAACAGAGCGTACGACCCGACCGGTGCCGGCTCTGCCTCGAAAGTCCTTCCCAGAGCAGCGGTCAACCTGCCGGACCGTCGCACGACAGTATCGGCCGTTTCGCGCGCGGCCATGTCCGATTCAGTCTGGAGGTTCTCCACAGCATCCCGGACGTCCGACAACGTATGCGACAGCTCCCGGGTCCGGCGAAGCAACTCACTAGAGGACACAACGACGGCGTCCCCTTCGTTGCGCCTGCCCCAGGCAGCGGTGGTGCTCGCGAGCAGGCGAACCGCCGACTCGAGCCCGGAAACGAGCTCAGAGTCTGGTGGAGATCCCTGCAGACACTCCGTGACGCTCCGGCTCCGCAGGAAGCGATCAGTCCACTCCGACGATTCCTCGACTGCTTCGCGAAGGAGGCGGTCACGTGTAGCGGGCTTACGAAGATCCCCTGCCACTTCTTTGAGTGTCGCAACAACTGCTTCACGAGCGGCCTCGGCATCATTTGTGCCGAGCGACGACCACTCGCGCCCCTCGAAGGCCTCCGAGACGCTGTTGGCGAGCGCCGCTACTCGGCCGACATCGGGCCGACCGCGCACCGCTTCGACGAATGCATGCAGGTCGCCCTGCAGGAGGGCGAGGCCACTTTGCATCCAATATGCGGCAGCACTGTCCCCGCTCAGACTTCGGGTCATAGCATCAATCTAAAGCGCGTCGACCAAAATCTGCTCCGGTTGGAAAGCCGATCACTGAGATAGACGCCAATGAAAATCGACGGAGTGCCGCCGCTTCAGCAGAACGCGGTCGGACGGCTCTGGATCGTGGACCCCTGGGCGGGGTGTGGAATAGCACGGTCAATCACCCCATCTCCGCTCTCCTCGTCTACTTCTCCGCACCCACGAGCCCCCGGACGAAGTACTTCTGGAGGAAGAGGTACGCGACCACGACGGGGATCACCGCGAGCAGCGAGGCCGCGGCCGCCGCGGGGAGGTTGCTCGACTGCATCGAGAAGAACGACGCGATCGCCGGGGCGATCGTGCGCGTCTCCGGCGAGGTGAGGATGTACCCGGAGAGCGCGTACTCGTTCCACACGCCGACACCGGTCAGGATGCCCACCGTCGCGGTGACCGGCTTGAGCATCGGGATCACGACGAACCACAGCGTCTGGAACCGGTTGGCGCCGTCGATCATCGCGGCCTCCTCCACGGAGAGCGGCAGCGAGCGCATGAACGAGGCGTAGAGGAAGATGCTGATCGGCAGGCTCGTCGCGACCATGACGAGGATGACGCCCCAATAGGTGTTGAGCGCTCCCAGCTGCGCGAGCATGCTGTAGAGCGGCACGAGAATGCTGAGCGCCGGCACCATCATGAGGCCGACGTTGAGGGCCAGGATCCCGCGGTTGTACGCGGTGGGCCGGCGCGCGAGCGGGTACGCCGCGAAGGCCCCGACGATGCAGACGAGCACCGTCGAGACGGACGCGACGATCACGCTGTTGCCCATCGCTCGGAGGATCCCGCCGTCGGTTACGGCCGTCGCGAAGTTGCCCCAGAACAGGTCGAGGACGGGAAGCGACCACTGCGACGACAGGTCGGTCTTGGGCTTCAGGGCGGTCGTGAGCGCGACGTAGAACGGCAGGAGCTGCACGACCACGACGAGGAGGACGAACGCACCGATCGCTGTTCCGATGGCACGACGACTGAGGACGGCGTTCACTGCTGCTCCAACCGGCGACGGTTGAGCGCCCCGTTCGCGAGGATCGTGAGGATCGCGATGATGAAGAACAGAGCGACGCCCATCGCCGCGGAGTAGCCGGCCGCCTGGCTGTCGAAGTACGTGCGTCCGATGAGGGTCGACACCGAGCTCGTCGACGTGCCCGGACCACCGCCCGTGAGCACCTGAATGACGTCGAAGAGCTTGAGCCCGCCGATGAGGTTGAGGACGACGCTCGTCGCGAAGGCCGGTTGGAGCAGCGGCACGACGACGTGCAGGAAGCGCTGGCCGGCGTGAGCTCCATCGAGGGTCGCCGCCTCGATGTACTCCGGCGCGATCGCCTGCAGCCCCGCCAGATAGATGATCATCGACGTGCCGACGAACTGCACGGAGTTGACCGCGAGGATGATCGTCACGCCGCCGCCCGCGGTGGACAACCACGCCTGGCGCTCCCCGCCGAACGCGACGACGACGTCGTTGAAGGCGCCGGTGTTGTACTGGAAGAGCAGGTAGTAGAAGGTGCCCATGACGATCGGGGACACGAGCACCGGCAGGTAGATGATCGCCCGGGCGACGCCGCGGCCGGCGAGCTTGCGGTCGAGGGCCAGGGCGAGTCCGAGGCCCAGCACCTGCTGCACGATGGTGCTTCCGATGCCGTAGACGAACGTCGTGAGCAGCACGGCCCGGAACGTCTCGTCGGTGAACAGGCGCAGGTAGTTGGCCGCCCCGACGGAGTTGCTGTCGGGGCTGTAGCCGTCCCAGTCGGTGAAGCTGATCGCGACGCCGCTGATGAGCGGGTAGATGATGAACACCCCGAACAGGGCGAGCGCCGGCACGGTGAGCAGGTTGATGCTCGCTCCGCGGAAGCGGCTCGGCCGCCGCCGCAGCGCCGGCGGCGGCGCCGGGTCGAGAGTGCGGGGCGGGGCCGATTCGAGAACGTCGTTGGTCATGAGCTCACCCGTCGATCGGCGCGGCGGCCCGTCGCCGGGCCGCCGCGCGGACTAGTTGGAGGACTGCTGGAAGAGCGTGTCGAAGTCGCTCGCCATCTTCGCGGCGCCCTCGGCGGGGGTCGACTGGGCGGCGAGCACGCCGTCCGCCGTGGTGACGACGCTGTCCCACATGCCGTTCGGCAGGTAGACGCGGTCGAAGAACGGCTCGAGCGGCACCGTGCCGCTCGCCACGAACTGCTCGAAGGGTTCTGTGAGAGCACCGAGGTCCGGTTCGGCGTCCGTGAGCCCCGGCGGGTTGCCGACGGCCGCCGCGAGGGCCGACATGTTCTCGGGCTCGGCGAGGAACGCGAGGTACTCCTTCGCCGTCTCGAGGTGCTCGCCGTCCTTCGCGACGCCGAACGCGGTGTCCTCACCGCCGATGAGGTACGGGTCTCCCCCGTCGAGCGCGGGCACCGGCACGTAACTCAGCTCGGCGTCGGGGTTGTAGGTCCAGGCGAGGGTGACGAGGGCGTTGGAGCTGAGCGCGAAGGCGCTGGTGCCCTCCGCGAGCGCCCGTGCCATGTCGTCGCCCGTGGCCGACGTGTAGTCCACGTTGGTCCACCCGTCCGCCTGCATCTGCTCGAGCTGTCCAAGCATGTCGGCGTACGCGTCCTCCTGGAACTCGCCGGAGCGCATCGACTCGAGCTCGTCGTCGGTGAAGGCCCCGGGCGCGATCCAGTCGACGAGGTTGCCCGCCGAGCCGTCCTTCGAGCCCGCGAGGTGGAACGGAACGAACCCGTTGGCCTTGACGGCTTCGGCCGCGTCCGCGAGGGCGTCCCACGTCGTGAGGCTCGCGGGGTCGACGCCCGCGTCCTCGAGCACCGTCCGGTTGTAGATGAGCCCGGACGCTGACGTCGTGACGGGGAGGGCGAAGAACTCGCCGTCGGCGTTCTTCATGACGGGATCGAGGACCTCGTCGACGTTCTCGGCCCACGGCTCGTCCTGGAGCGGTGCGAGGAAGGAGCTGTAGCGCAGCAGCGACCACCCGTGGGTCGCCCAGATGTCCGGAGGATTCCGTGCGGCGAGCCGCACCTTCATCTGCGGTTCGTAGTCGTCGGCGCCGGTCTTGAGGTCGATGTCGACGTCCGGGTTCTCCTTCTCGAACGCGGCCGTGATCTCCTCCAGCTGGGCGTAGACGGGCGAGTCGACCGATTGCGCGGTCTGGAACTCGAGGGTCTCCTTCCCTCCGCCCCCGGATCCGGTGCTGCATCCGGTGAACGAGCCTGCGAGCAGGACGGCGGTGCCGGCCGCCATGGTCGCGGCCACAGTGCGTGACTTCATCGTCGATTCCTTCGGTGTGGGGTCGCCGGGATGGCGGTGCCGGGGACTTTACCCGAGTAAAGTGCGGGCCGCAAGAGTCGTGTCCGCGCGTGATGACGGCAGGGATCACGCGGGTTGACTCGGGTAAACCGGAATGCAATACTCCCAAGTCATCGGCGCCACCGCCGGGACGCCTCGATGACCTGCCCCGGCCAAATCATGAAGGACCCACGAACATGACATTCACCCTCGGCATGGTGGGCGCGGGCCAGTTCTCCGCCCACTTCGCCTCCCTGTTCCAGCTGCACCCGGGCATCTCCGAGATCTACGCGACGGACGTGATCGACGGCCGCGCCGAGAAACTCGTGGCCGACGTCGGGCTTGCCGGAACGCGAGACAGCTTCGAGGCGATGCTCGAGGACGACGGCATCGACGCCGTCGCGATTTTCACCCAGCGCTGGACGCACGGTCCCCTCGTCGTGCAGGCCCTGCGGGCCGGCAAGCACGTCTACTCCGCGGTGCCGATGGCGGTCTCCCAGACGGAGATCGGGGAGATCATCGACGCCGTCCGGGAGACCGGCCTCACCTACATGATGGGCGAGACGAGCTACTACAACCCGGCGACCGTCTTCGCCCGCAAGCGCCTCGCGGACGGAAGCCTCGGGCGCGTCTTCTACGCCGAGGGTGACTACCTGCACGACATGGACCTCGGCTTCTACGACGCCTACCGCTTCAGCGGCGGCGAGGACTGGCGCGCCACGGCGAGCTACCCGCCCATGTGGTACCCGACGCACTCGATCGGCGGCGTGCTCGGCGCACTGCCGGCGCATGCGACGAGCGTGAGCTGCATCGGCGTGCGCGACGAGTCGAACGACGGCGTCTTCGACCGCGGCGTGAGCATGTTCGGCAACGACTTCTCGAACGCGACGGCGCTCTTCGAGCTGTCGGGCGGCGGGTCGATGCGGATCAACGAGTTCCGGCGGGTCGGATACCCCTCCCAGCTCCGCGAGAGCCGGTTCTCCTTCTTCGGAACCGACGGCAGCTTCGAACAGCTGGCGACGACGTCGATCTGGCAGACGAAGGAGGGGGCGACCGACGTGTCCGACGAGATCGCGACGCGTCCGACCCTCTCGCTCGACGATCCCCTGCTCGCCGACGTCGCACCGGCGCTCCGGGAGGCGTTCGTCTCGGGCCACGCACCCGTGCACGACGACCTCATCGGGCGCCTTCCGAGTTCCTTCGAGGTCGCCCCGAACGGTCACGAGGGCGCTCACCAGTTGCTCGTCGACGACTTCGTCCGCGCGGTGAACGACCGCACGATCCCCACCGTCAACGCGTGGGTCGCCGCGCGCTTCACCCTGCCGGGCCAGGTCGCCCACGAGTCGGCCCTGCGCGGGGGCGAGCGACTCCCCATCCCCGACTTCGGTGACGCCCCTGCCGAACTCCCCGGCGTCACCGCGGGGGCACCCGCGTCGCAGCACGAGTAACGTCCGCGCCCTCGCCGTCCGCTCGCCCTCCTCCCGGCGAGCGGACGAGGAGGGCGACGCCCGGCGCCGTGACATACTGGGGCCGACGTGAGAGGGACGGGGATGCGGGAGCCTGCTACCGGACGCGGCCGACGGGCGACCCGCGCGGACGTGGCCCGTCGCGCGGGAGTGAGCGACGCTGTCGTCACCTACACGCTCAACGGCGGAGCGCCCGTCGCGGCGGCGACCGCCGAGCGCGTCCTGCGGGCCGTCGCGGAGCTCGGGTACCAGCCGAACCAGTCGGCGCGGGCCCTCAAGTCGGGGTCGTCCCGGACGCTCGGTCTCATCATGCCGGACGGCCCCGATCCGGTGTTCGCGAACCCGTTCTTCACGGAGTTCACGAACGCCGTCGAGGCGGCCGCGCGACGCCGCGGCTACGCCCTCTACATGACACCGACCTCGCCGGACCAGGCGGCCGTCGTCACGCGGCTCAACGACTTCGCCACCCGTCAGGTCGACGGAGTGCTCATCGTCCCCGGCGACGGCTCGCTCGACCCCGCGTCGATCGATCGCATCGGCATCCCGTGGCTGCAGCTCAACACGGTTCACGAGCAGCCCGGGATCGAGAGTCTCGGAGTCGACCTCTACGGCGGCGCGGTCCTCGCGACCGAGCATCTCGCCTCACACGGGCACCGCCGCATCGCCTTCATCGGCGAGGTGGACGAGCGCGAGCCGCGCTATCGCGGGTGGCGCGACGCGTGCGAGCGGCTCGGTGTCGAGGCGGGACCGTCGTTCGAGAGCGCCTACACGCGGCGGAGCGGGTATCGCGCCGGACTCGAGCTGGCGACCCTCGACCCCCGGCCGGCCGCCGTGTTCGCCGCCTCAGACCTCATCGCGCTCGGCGTGCTGCGCGCCCTGCACGAACGGGCCGTCGCGATCCCCGAGCAGGTCGCGATCGTGTCGTTCGACGGGTCGTGGGAGGCGGAGTACTCCTGGCCGGCCCTCACCTCCGTGCGCCAGCCGATCGAGGAGATGGCCGACGCATCGGTCGCCGCCCTGCTCGATCGCGCGGCTCCCGAGGAGCGTCGGCACCGGTTGTTCTCGGGCGACCTCGTTCTCCGCGCATCGTGCGGTGAGCACGAGACCCCCACTGTGAGCGATCCGACGGAGAGCTCGGCGGCGAATCCGGCCGACTAGGCCTCGAGGTCGCGCGTCGACCAGTCGGGCGAGTCGACGGACAGGACGCCGTCGCCGATGAGCGCGCGCAGCGCGTCCTCGATCTCCGCGACGCGGCCGGCACCGACCTGCTCCTCCCACTGCGACCGCAGCTCCGCGAAGACGGCGTCGCCGGTTCGCATGAGCTCGGCCCCGCGGTCCGTGATCGTGAGACGGAGCCGGCGGCCGTCCCGCGGATCGGGCGCTCGCTCGATGTACCGCCGCTCCTCGAGCGTCGCGATCGTCTTCGCGGCTGCCTGGCGCGTGACCGAGAGCCGTCGCGCGAGTTCCGATGGCGTGTCCGCTCCCGCGGCGACGGCGCGGAGGGCGAAGTCGTGCGTGGGACGCACGTCCTCGAAGCCCCGGTGTGCGAGAGCATCGGTCCCCCGATCGGCGAACGTGCGGAATCCGGCGAGCAGGAGCAGCGCGAGATCGGCCCCCGAACGTGTCATGCCCCCATCATACGAGTCGGCTTGACTTTGACATCCCGGTTGCCTACTTTGATTGTCAACCGCGTTGTCATTCTTGAAGGAGCAGTCATGATCATCGCCCCCGACCTCAGCACCCCACCGGGCCTCGCGCACCACCGCCTTGATCGCGAGGACGTCTCCCTGCACTACGTCACCGCGGGGACGACGGGCTCCCCGATCCTCCTCGTCCACGGGTGGCCCGAGACCTGGTGGGCCTTCCGCGGCCTCATCCCGCTGCTCGCCGCGACGCATCGCGTCGTCGCCCTCGACCTTCGCGGCTTCGGCGATTCGAGTCACGACCCGTCCCACGACTACACGGAGGCGGCGTTCGCGGACGACCTCCACGCGCTCGTCGCGCACCTCGACGTCGGACCCGTGCACCTCCTCGCCCAGGACATCAGCGGCGGAGCGGCCCTCGCCTTCGCCGCGACCCATCCGGGCCAGGTGCTGAGCTTCACCGGAGTCGAGACGACGTTCGCCGGCTTCGGCCTCGAGCTGCTGGCCGATGTGAACAACGGCGGATCCTGGCACCTCGGCTTCCTCGGCACCCCGGGCATTCCGGAGCTGCTGCTCGGAGGGCACGAGCGCGACCTGCTGCGGTGGGCCTACGACGTCATGGGCGCGACTCCCGAGAGTGTGACGCCGGCTGACGTCGACGAGTTCGTCCGCACCTATACGGGACCCGACGCGTGGCACGGCACCGCCGGCCTCTACCGGTCCCTCTTCACCGATGAGGGCCGGACGCGGGCTCTCGCCGAGGCACGGCCGCTCCCGATGCCCGTGCTCGCAGTCGACGGGCCGAACGCGCCCTTCACGGCGAACAGCCTGCGGCAGGTGAGCGCGACCGAGCCGACCGCTGCCCACATCGACGGCGTCGGTCACCTCGTCGCCCAGGAGGCGCCCGAGCGGCTGGCGAACGTGCTGCTCGACTTCGTCGGGCGGGTCGACGCGGCGGCGGGAGACGAGACCGGCAGAGTGTCCAGCGACGAGCGCGCGATTCCGAGGACCGCCGCCTTGTAGCGGTTCCCCCTTCGCCTCGTGGAGGGCCTGGATGATGGCGCCGCACGCCGCTCGTGACGTGCGCTCCTTGACGGCGCACAGCCTCGTCCTGCCGGTTCGCGGTTCGAGTCGGACGCGGAGTCGCTCAGCAGCAGGTGGGTGCCGTCCGTCGCGACCACCCAGTCCGGCCGGTGAGCGGTGACCTCGACGAAGCGATCGAACACCGCCCCGGCTCACGCGGGCCGGCTCCGCTGCGAGCCGCCGGGCGAGCTCGTGACATTGCCGAGAGCGGGGCGTCGGGAGAAGGGACTCGGCCCCGGGATCCGGCCGCGCTAGGTTCGACGCATGCCGACGATTTCTCGAACGAAGCGGAACGCGCTCCGCGCGCTCGTCGTCGTCGCGGTCCTCCTGGCGGTCGCCCTCCCCCTCTACGCCCTGTGTCTGGTGCTGCTCTTCACCGGAGCCGAGGAGGGCGATGTGCCGCCCGCCTCGTCGACCCCTCCCGTCCCCGCCGGCGCCACCATCGTGGGTCAGGAGGAGCTCTGCGCGTCGGGCGGGTGCTGGTGGGAGATCGTCGTCCGACCCGAACCCGGTCAGACACCGCTCGAGCTCGCCGCAGCGATGGGGGTCGACGAGACGGTGAAGATTCCCGGGCACCTGTGGGACCCGCGCACGATCACCGTCGAATCGGACGCAGAGTCGGCACGCGCACTGCTGACGGTCGTGGCTCGCTACTGGGGCCACTGACCCGGAGCGACGAGCCGAGGAGTCACCTCCCCCGAGGCGAACGGGCGTCCCTCACTCCCCGATCGGCGTGATGAGACGGCGGCTGATGAGCCATCGACCGTCGTGACGTCGGAGCTCGTCGGCGTAGTCGACCGCATGAAGAGAACCGTCGTGCATGATCATGAGGCATCTCGATCGCGCGCTCGCCGTCCCGTCGCCGGTCTCGGTGGCGATGATGTTGGTGATGAAGTGCGCGCGCGGCGCGCGGCCACTCGCGTTCATCCGTGCGGCGGCCGCGCTGATGGCCTCCATTCCGTCGAAGACGCCCATGCCGGAGGCACGCATGTCGTAGACGGCGTCGGGCACGAAGAGCTCGCCGAGTCGCTCCAGCGACTCCCTCGTCGGGCGGAAGCAGCGCGCGGCGCTACAGCGCATCGTCGATGCGGCCGACGAGCTCTTCGCTCAGCGGGGATTCGACGCCGTCTCCGTGACCGACATCGCCGCTCGCGCCGAGGTGGGTAGGACCACGTTCTTCCGCTATTTCGGCGACAAGTCGGAGGTCGTCTTCGCGAAGGAGCAGGCGATGCTCGACGCGATCGACGGGGCCCGCGAGGACGACGCGCCCGCGGCACGGACGCTTCACGACGCCGTCGAGCAGCTGCGGCCGATCGTGCTCGACCTCTGCGCGTTCGCCGCCTCCGACCCGGACGCCTTCGCGCGTCGGGCGGAGCTGCTGGAGCGCCACGTGGAGCTCAGCGCTCGCGATGCCCTCAAGAACCAGCAGATGGGCTCGAAGCTCGGCGAATTGCTCCGGCACCGGGGTGCGACCGAGGCCACCGCCGCGCTCGCCGCGCGGGTCGCTCTCGCGTGCTACGAGACGGGTCGGTTGCGCGCACGCACCCCCGCGGACCTCGTTCGCGAGTGCCGCGCCGCCTTCCGAGAGGTGCTCGCGCTCGGAGCGGGCTGACCACTCAGCCCCGCGTCGTCGTGCGCGCGCACGGCCGCCCTATCGAGTGGTTGCTTTCGACCGTCGATTCCGTGCCCGACGGAGTGGGAGCTCACTCGGCGCCGACGGCCGACGGAGCGCTCTGCCCCCGGAGCGGCGCAGTGCTGCCGCGGACGATGAACT
>CAKTZW010000020.1 GCA_934636065.1 uncultured Labedella sp. | reverse complement strand
GCGCCCGGTGATGTCGCCGTAGAGGCTCTCCGTCTCGGTCGGCAGGTCGATGATCGGCTCGTCCCGCTTCGGGAAGTCCTCCGCCGACGCCTGCTGGGCCAGCGAGATAGCGCCGTTCTCCGTGTGCACCAGGGCCATGGCGCTCGGGATCCCGCCGCTCGCGCGCGGTTCGGCGGAGTTCTGGAACAGGAGGAGATAGTTGCGAGGACGGTCGCTCCCGAGGACGAGGGGCAGCAGCCGCACGGCGCGGTCGGCGGCGTCCGTCGCGGCGGAGGCGGTGTCGACGAGTCCCGTGAGGCGATCGACGGCATCGGTCACCGGGCCGATGGTGTCGGACGTGTCGATGGCGTGAACGCGGTCGCGCGCGTTGCGCGTCGCCGCGGCGGCGGCGGCGACGGTCGGCTGCGCGTCGATGAGCGGCTGGACGGGGAGGGAGCCGTCGACGGGACGGAACTGGTCGAGGCCGAAGGTCTCCGTCAGGGCGAGCACCGGCGTGACCGCGTCGCGCGCGAGGCCGTCGACCGAGCCGGCGACGTCGCGGACGGCCCGGAGGTCGTCCCCGACCCCGGGCAGCACCTCGAAGGCGCGCCAGATCGGGTCGCTCGTCAGGCTTGCGGCCGAGCTGGTGTGGGAGACGAGCTGCCGAGACGTCTCCCGTGCCGCGGTGGTGTCGCCGTCACCGATCGAGTCGGCGATCCGCGTTGCGAGCGGCACCGCGGCCTCGAGCTCGTTCTTCGCGAGCAGGGCGCGGATCCCCACCCATGCGACGGCCGCCACGAGCACTACGACGACGCCCGCGACGCTCCATCCGATGATCCGTCGGCGCCGACGCACGCGCCGACCGCTGCGATGGCGCCGACCCGTCCCGCTGCCGCTGTCGGTACCGCCGCTCGAGCGCTCGTCGTCTGACCGCTCGCGGTCGGTCGGTCGGTCGTCGCCGTTCGGCGCGTCGGTGCTCACCAGGTGGTTCCCCCGTCGGTCGAGATGAGGAGTCGCTCGTCGAGCCACAACCAGACGGACTCGGGCGTCCAGTCGATCGCGATGGAGGCCGCGAGCTCGGCGGCCGGGAGCGGGCTCTCCACGCAGCCTATGTCGGATCGGCTGCCGGTCGCGTCGACGATCGACAGCTGGACCCCCTCACAGTCGTCGCGTCCCGCGGCGGCGACCAGATAGCCGTCCGCCGTTTCGGTCAGCGCGATCGCACCGATCGCCTCGGTGAGCGGACTCCACGTCGAGCCGGTGTCGTCTGTCACGTGAAGCGAGGTATCGGCGCACAGCACGGCGGCGCGCTCGACGGTGAGCGGTGCGAGCGCGACCGCCGACGGGCACGGAGCGTCCGCGTCGCCCGCGGGTGTGTGCGTCGTGGACGCACCGGCCGGTGCGACGTACCAGCTGGTGGCGAGCTGATCCGGGTACTCGGCGAAGTCGTCGCCCGCGACGAAGGTGCGCACATATTGCGGTGTGCAGTCACCACCGGTCAAGCCGATGAAGGACGCCGTTTCGGCACTCGAGACGATCATGCGCTGCAGGGCGCGGACGTCCGTGGCGCCGGTGATGTCGGTGGTCTTCCAGGAGGCGCCGCCGTCGGTGGTGAGCTCCGGCTCCGCTTCCGCGTCGGGACACGCGCCCGTGGTGGCGCGCCATGCCGTCGATGCGTCGAGGGCTGCGAGGAGGCGCGTCGGCGCGACCGCCACGATTCTGTCCTCAGGGTCGGCGGTATCGCGCGGGGAGGGCGCGCTCGTGGTCGGACCGAGCGGCAGGCTTTCCGGCGTGCCGTCCTTCGTCGGGGAGGGGGCGGTGGACCGCAGCGCGAGCACGACGAGGAGCACGTCGACGACGACGAAGGCGATGAGCCCCGCGATCAGCCACCACGACCGGCGTGACTCGCGCGCTCCCGAGAAGCGACGGGGCTTAGCCACGTCAACGGCTCCCCTCGGGCGTGGCGCTCGTCACGATCGTGGTCGCGCGGCGGAGGACACGGGCCGCCGTCTCCGCGGCGGGCACGAGCTGAGCGGCCGACTCGCGATAGACGGTGTCGCCGCGACGGTAGGGATCGACGATGTCGTCGTCGAGGGGGTCGGTGGGCCGCTCGACGAGACCCCGCCGGGCCGCCACCGAGTGGACCAGCTCCGCGAGGCGCTCGGCCACCGCGTCGAGGGGCAGGGCCGCCACGCCCGACAACTCGTCGTCGGAGATGTCCTGACTCAGCCGAGCGAACTCCCGCAAGGTGAAGGTGGTCCGGCTCGCGCGGGGACGCAGCTCCACGATGGAGCGCCGGTGTTCGCGCGACATCGCGAACACGAGCCCGGCCGACTCGACGAGCATCGGGGTGAGATCGCGCGCGACGTGGTGCTCGGACCCGAGCCCGCCGAACTCGACGGACAGGGTCGCGGCCTCGGGCGTCATGGGTCGTCCCGCCAGTGAGTAGACGCCCGCGCTCGCCACCGACACGCGAGGGAGTTCGCCCAGTCGCGCGCGCAGGATCTGCTCGGCGAGCGGCGAGCGGCAGACGTTGCCCGTGCACACGGTGAGGATCTCGAAGGTGGTGGTCATGGAGCTTCCGGTATCTGCGAGCGGGACGGGCCCGTCACCCCCGCGGTCACGGCGTCGGGTTCGAGCGGACCGGCTCCTTGAGGGCGGAGTCGTCGTCCAGGCCGTATCCGTAGCCGTATCCGTATCGTCCGTAGCCGTACGCGTCCGGGCCGGAGGTGGGGAGCATGGTGAGGATGATCCCGGAGACCGGGGCGCCGACGTGCTCGAGTGTCGTGACCGCCCCCTCGAGCTGGTGCTTGGTCGTGCGGCCGGCAGCGACAACGACCAACGCGCCACCGACGAGCTTTCCGAGGATGGCGCTGTCGGTGACCGGCAGCAGAGGGGGAGCGTCGTAGATGACGTGGTCGAACTCGGCGGCGAGCGCCTCGACGAGCGCCTCCATGGCCGGCGACCCGAGAAGTTCGCTCGGGTTCGGCGGGATACGGCCCGCCGGGAGCACCGTGACGGTGGATCGGCCCCACGGCTGCAGGACGTCCGGCAACTCGGCACGTCCGATGAGGACATCGGTGATGCCGACGGCGCCCTCGATGCCCATGTAGTCGGCGACCTTCGGCCGGCGCAGGTCGGCGTCGACGAGGACGACGCGGGAGCCCGCGGCCGCGAGGGCGATCGAGAGGTTGGCCGCCGTCGTGCTCTTGCCCTCGGACTCGATCGACGACGTGACGACGAAGCTGTGGCTGCTCCGGCCCGCACCGAGGAACTGCAGGTTGGTGCGGAGGCTCCGGAAGGACTCCGCCCGCGGACTGCGGGGATCGTCCTGCACGATGAGGGGACGCGCGCCGGCCTTCGGGTCGAACGCGATGCCACCGACGATGGCGGCCTCGGTGACGCTCTTCACGTCCCGCTCCGTGCGGATGCGGTTGTCCAGGACGTCTCGGAGCACGGCGAGCCCGAGCCCGAGCGCGAGTCCGACGAGGAGACCGAGCACGAGGTTGACCGGGACGTTCGGGCTCACCGGGGTGCCCGGCACGGTGGCCTGCTGGACGAGCGTCAGCTTCACCGGCGACACCGCGCCTTCCTCCAGAGGGCGTTCGAGGTTGTCGACGACGCTCGTGAGACTCTCGGAGGCGGCGTTCGCGATCTCGGACGCGAGCACGGGGTCGGCGTTCATCACGGTGATCTCGATGAGCGACGTGCTCTCCGGGGCGGAGGACGTGATCGCCCGGCTGAGAACGCCCGCATCGGCGTCGAGGCCGAGCTCCCCGATGACGGGCAGCAGGACTGCGGGGGTCGACACGAGGTCGGCATAGGTCTGCACACGCTGGGTCGTGAAGGTGTTGCCTTGCGCGAGGTCGGAGACGGTGCCGCCGGACTGGGTCGACACGAAGACCTTGCTGGTCGCGCTGTACTGGGGCGTCTGCAGCAGCGAGTACGTCGCCGCTGCGGCGATCCCGAGCAGCGTCAACGCCGTGATCAGGATCCAGTTCTTGCGGAGGATCCGAATGTAGTCGCGCAACTCCACGCTGGCGGCCTTCCCTCTGTCCGTCGGCGCCGACCGGTCGCCTCCGCATCATGGTCGCATACATCCGGACGGTGTTCGCTTCGCGTTCCGCGCGTGCGGGTACCGTGTGGTCATGCCGACCCCTCGCCACTGGAGCCTCGTCGTGCCTCTCCTCGGTCTCCTGGTCGCGGTGCTCCTCCTCCCGTTCGCGACCGCACGATGGGTGCCCACGGACGCGCGGCCGGCTCTCTCGTACCTCGTGGTGTGGGTGCCGTTCGTCGTCGCGATCGTCCTGTCGTGCGTCCGGGCGGTGCGGGGGACGGAGGCGGCGTGGTGGAGGGCACTCGATCTCCGGCTCGCGGGGTGGGGGGTGATCGTCGGGCTGTTCGTGGGACTCCTCGTCCGTTCGGCCGCCTTCGTGCTCGAGCTCGTCGGCACGGGCCGGCTAGCGGGCGGCGAGGTCGCCATCGACGGCGGGTCGCCGGGTGTCGCCGAGCTCGTGGGTCTTCTCGTCGCGTCGATACTCATCGGCCCGATCGTCGAGGAGGGGCTCTTCCGTGGAGTGCTCCAACCGGCTCTCATCGAGCGCCTCGGTTCCGGCCGGCCGGCCGTCTGGGTCGGTGTCGCACTGACGGCGGCTCTTTTCGCGCTCGTCCACGCGATCGCAGGGTCCGGTCTCCTCTCCGCGGTCATCACGTTCGTCGCGGGGCTCGGTCTCGGCGTCGTCGCTCGAGCGAACGGCCTCGTCGCGTCGACCGTCGCGCATGCGACGTTCAATGCGACCGGCGTCGTCCTGCTGCTCGTGAACACGCCCAGGTCCCCTCTTCGTCCGACACTCGGACTGGGGTAAACCGTCACCTGCCGGAAACCTCCCGCCGCCTAGGATTGAAGGGCCGCGACGATGTCAGGGTCGTCGCGGTGAACCAAGAGGGGTCCCGCAGTGGACACGAACGTCGAAGTCGGGAACGCGCTGCCATCGCCGTCAGCCGATATTCCGTCGCACAGCACGGCCAAGCGCCAACGCGACTGGCGCCAGTCCTACGCGCGCCGCCTCGGGGTCACCGACTTCGCGGCGCTCGTCTGGGTGGTCTTCGGTGTGCAGTTCTTGTGGCTGGGCAACGACGGTGACACCTCGTCGATCCGACAGCCGGGAGAGCCCCCGCTCGCCGTCAACTACACCATCATCTCGGTGGTCCTCGTGCTGGCGTGGGTGCTCGCGCTGCGGCTCGGCGGCACCCGTAACTACCGCGTCGTCGGTCAGGGCTCCTCGGAGTACAAGCTCGTCGCCGACACGTCCGGACGACTCTTCGGACTCGTGGCGATCGTCGCGTTCATCTTCAAGATCGACCTCGCACGCGGGTACATCCTGCTCGCGTTCCCCGTCGGGATCCTCGTCCTCCTCTTCTTCCGCTGGGCGTGGCGGCAATGGCTCGCCGTCGAGCGCGAGCAGGGTCGCTTCGCGTCGAACGTGCTCCTCATCGGCTCGGAACAGAGCGTCCGGCATATCGCCGCTCAGCTCTCTCGCGACACGAGCGCCGGCTACCGCGTCGTCGGTGCGTGGGTGAAGGGCATCCCGGCCGGCGCGGCCATCGACGACGTGCCGGTCCGGACCTCGGAGGAGTCGGCCTCGGTCGTCGAGGCACTCGACTCGTTCGGCGCCGACACGGTGGTGGTGACCAGCAGCGACGCGCTGACAGCCGAGGAGCTCCGCGAGCTCAGCTGGCAGCTCGTTCCGGGCGTCCACCACCTCGTGCTCGCTCCGAGCCTCACCGATGTCGGCGGCCCCCGCATCCACACCCGGCCGGTCGCCGGGCTCCCGCTCATCCACGTGGAGACCCCACGTAGCGAGGGCTGGAAGAAGTATGGGAAACGCGGGCTGGACGTCATCGGCTCAGCCGTTGGACTCCTCCTGTTGAGCGTCCCGCTGCTCCTGGTGGCGCTCGCCGTGAAGCTCACGAGTCGCGGCCCCGTGCTGTATCGCCAGGAGCGCGTCGGCCTCGACGGCGAGCCGTTCGAGATGCTGAAGTTCCGGTCGATGCGGGAGAATGCCGACGCTGAGCTGCGGGAATTGCTGGCCGTCCAGGGAACCGAGGACAAGCCGTTGTTCAAGGTGAAGGACGACCCGCGGCTCACCCGCATCGGCAAGGTGCTGCGCAAGTATTCGATCGACGAGTTCCCGCAGCTCATCAACGTGCTCCGCGGGGAGATGAGCCTCGTCGGTCCGAGGCCGCAGCGCGAGGCCGAGGTCGCTCTGTACGACAACGTGGCGTACCGCCGGCTTCTCATCAAGCCCGGCATGAGCGGGCTCTGGCAGGTCAGTGGTCGATCCGAGTTGTCGTGGGAGGACGCGATTCGACTCGATCTCTACTACGTCGAGAACTGGTCGCTCGTGGGGGACATCCATATCCTGTGGCGGACCCTTCGGGCGGTCGCGGCTCCGGGTGGGAGTGCGGTGTGAACCGAGTACCCTGGCCGCGACGGCCGGCAACATGGTGGGGCGCTGCTCTTCCCATCATCGCTGCGTCCGCGCTCACACTCGTCGCCGTACCGGTTGTGCTGACCAACCCCCTCATGTTCCTCGTCGTGCCGGCCATCGCTTTCGCTGTGCTGCTTGTCAGCAAACCATGGGCTCGTCTCGGGTGGCTCGTGCTAGGGGCGCTTGCGGTGTTTCAGACCTCGGAGGGGCTGTCCGCACCCAAGCTGGTCTACCTGGCCGGGGTGGGTCTTGCAGCCGTGATCGCGCTCGTCCGAGTCGTTCCCCGCCTTCGAGAGCCGTGGGCGCTGCCCCTTCGGCCGAGCCTCGTGGGCGCAGGCATACTGCTGGCCTGGATCGGTCTCGTCTCGCCCGTTTATTCGGTCACTGTTCGTGGAATCGACCCGACCATGTGGGCTCGGGACGCGGTGACCTACCTCTTGCCCGTCGCGGCGGTGGTGATCGCCCTCGATGCCGCCGGCTCCATCCGGCTCTCAGCCTCAAGGACCTTCTCGGTGCTCGTGGGCGGAGTCTCCGCGGTCGGATTCGCAGCGGCGTGGATCTCGTCGAGGGGGTACTCCGGGGAGGTGAGTACCGAGCGGAGCCTCCTGGCGTCGCTCGTTGCCATCACGGTGCCTCTGGCGCTCCTGTTCGCAATGGGCTTGGCGCGCAAACGAGTGAGACCGGCGTGGCTTGTGGGTGCGGTGGGGCTGCTCTGTGCGGTCTTGATCACTGGTACTCGAACAGGAGTAGTGCTTCCACTCATGTTGATCGCGATGGTCGGCGCCGCGCGAAAGGCCCGGATCACCTTGCCGCGGCTCGTCGCCGGAGCCGCGATGAGCGCTGCCTCCATCGGATTGATATTGCCGTTCGCTGCCGCCACATTCTCGTCCTCGACCGACGTGTTCGCGCGACTGAGCAGTATCTCGTCCACCCTGACCAACGGTTTCCAGAGCGACGCGTCGGGCTCTATCCGGCTCCGCGCCGCTGCAATCGCGTGGGAGCGGTTCGTGCAATATCCGCTGCTCGGCCAAGGCATGGGCGTACAGTTCCCCAACCCCAATCCTGCTCTTCAGGGGGTCGACGGGTACTTTTCCCTCGATACGCCGGTGATGTTCCTCGCTAAGTTCGGACTCATCGGAGTCGTCGTGCTGATCATCGCATACGGTCTGATCGTCTTCGCAGCGGCGCGACCACCGGCAAAGCATGTATTCACGCTCGAATCGACGGTCGCCCGTGGGGTTGCGTTCGTCTGGCTAGCACTCCTGCCGGTTGCCTCTGTGCCCGAAGACAAGGGGTTCTCGGTCGCCATAGCGCTCCTGCTCCTCCTCTCCGGGTCCGCAGCTCGCAGCCTTCACCTCGATGGAGGCGGCGCTGAGCTCGATGCGACTGGTACGTCCCGCGGCAGTCGAGCGATTCCCGGTCGCACGAGTCGATCAAGCTTGCTTGCGAGCGGCGAGCCCGCTCAGTGAAATCTCGAACCAGTGCAGGACAGCAGCTCGCGAGCGGGAGAGAGTGGGGCTGTAGCGCTGTCCAGTGGTACCGGAGACGCCGTCGAACAACGGGCGTTCCGGAAATCTACTGAGGGTGAATGACCGGGCCGCTAGGCCGAAGGCTATGTCGGCCGCAAGTACGCGCTCGTACTCGACTCCGTCGGGATCGGACACCTCCACCGTCGATCTCATCAGATGCTCGAACCACACGTCAGCTGAGGCGCCGAACAGGCGGCTGTCCGCCCACGAACGGTCGATCGTCATACGGACACGCACGCTCGCCGGCTCGAGATGCTGAATGACTCGGGCCGCGTTACTCACGACGAGACGGCCGGTGCACTTGTACACGGCCTCATCCTCGCGCGGCGAAACGGCCCGTAGGGCCGCGTGGACGGCTGAGCGCTCGATAGCCCCCTTCCCGCGATGGATGTCGGCTTCCGCCGGCTCGAAGGGGACGAACGTGATGCGCTTGCGTAAGCCCTCTGGAAGCTGCTTGAACAAGTGACGAGGTTCGGCTCCCGTGGTCTCCACGATAGCCAGGTCGAAGTCGGCGGCGTCCGCCTGCGTCGACCAGGCCATGAGCGCCTCCTGATACTGACGAAGGCGCTCGTCAGCGTTGCTGACCGTCACACCACCGACGCTCGGTGTGACGGCGGCGGTGAGGAGAACGAGCGTCATTGCACTTACCTTTCGATCAAGCGGAGCTGTCCGGGCGGGCTTTGCGTAACTGGCGGCGAGCCGACGTGATCAAGATGATGAAGACGGTGACTTGCGCGCACAGTGAGGACACAGCCGCTCCGACAGCGCCGAGTTCTCGCCCGAGAATGAAGATGAGCACAAGCTGAAGCGCCACTGCCGTCGACATAGCGATCGCGACGATGCGAGCATGCCCGAGGAACTGCAGGGCCATGGCCATGGGCTGGGACAGGATGGAGAGAACGGCGACGGCAGCCAGGATCTGCAACACCACTGCAGATCCCTTGTACCGCTCTCCGAGCAGGAGGTCGACGAGCAGCGGAGCGCTCAGCCCCACGACCACAGCGCCAAGAACGGAAAGTGCCGGCATCCAGAGTGCTTTACGAAGGCGCCTCCAGGACTCCGCCAGTTCGCCGGATGAGGCAACGAATGGCGCAGCTGCGGCGGAGAATGCGCTCGCAAGAAGCATCATCGGTTGAGTCCATCGACCGACCGCACCATAGACACCGGCTGCATGAGGCCCGGCAACCGTGGTGAGCAGCGTTACATCCATCGCTTGGGCACTTGTGGCGAGTCCTGCGATCCCGAAAGAACTGGCGCCGCGCCACGGGTTGGCCCAGGGCTGGCCGCGCAGACGGGGGCGGATAGCCACCGGAGTGACCGCCCAGCAGAGCACCGCGGAGGTCAACGATCCGGCAGTCAAGGCCACCCAGAGCGCATCCGCGCCAGCAACTCCGAGGCCTTCGAGTGCGAGGAATAGCACGGATGCAACCACACGGTCGAGCAGGATGAGAATGGCGACGGTTCGTCCACGCGTGGCAGCTCGAAGGGGAACTTGGGTCGTCTGCGACAAGAGGAGTGCAAGCACGATCGGCGCCGATATCCAGAGTTTCGCTTCTGGAGCGATGAGAGCACTGGCGGCTGCCCACACCGCAGAAAGAGCCACGGTCACGCCGATTTTTCCTGCGATTCGTCGGCCGATCGCTGTCGATGCGACACGGCCGGCCGCGATCTCGCGAACCCAGAGAGAGTTGGTGCCGAAATCGATGAAACCCACAGCGGCTGTGCCGAGCGCAATCGCGCTCACCGCCAATCCCAGTATCTCCGGCTCCGAGTCCCGCGCCGCAAGGATGTACATCAGGGCTACGAGCACCTGGGCACAACCCGAGGCGCCGGCCATGAAGAACGCCTGGCCCCCGACGCCCGCAGTCTTGGTCGCCGTCAAAGTAGCGAATCCGCAAATGAGCGCCCGCTGGGGAGGGACGCAGGAGCTGGAGGGGGAAGTGCGACCGCGTCACTGAGTGCCGTCGCGAGCCGCGCAACGTCGAGAGGCACCCACTGCGCTCCTTCCGGCCATGAATCGCAATCATCACGAAGCGAGGTCGCGCCACTGGCGACGACACGAGTGCCTGCTGCTGCAGCCTTTCCGAAGATGCCGCTTGGTCCCTCATTCGAATGGGCGAGGACGACGCAGTCGAGGTTCATCACAAATGCATCGAGCTCATCGTCAGCGAGAAGTCGGTCGACGACAACAAACGGAACGTCCCGCTTCGACATCGCTTCGGAGACGCGGTTCACCGCGGGCACGCTCTCGTCCGCCACCTTCCCCGCTATGACGAGACCCACCGGCGCCTTCATGGCTGCAACGGCCTCCGCGACCATATCGACATTCTTGCGACTCGAAATGGCGCCGACGACACCGAACCAATAACGTTCGGGATGCTCGGCGAGCAGAGCACGGACGACGCGGATCCGATCAGGCGAGACGAGCAGGGTGATCGGATCGATCGCAATCGGGTACGACGTCTCACCGGCCCATGTCGACGACCTCAAGACGACGACTCGCGCATTCTTCGTATTCCGGGCGCGTGCGACCATGAATCGCTTGGCCCACGTGCGAACAGGAATACCCCAACGAGAGGGTAGCGATTCGCGCATGATCAGGACGGAGACAGAGCCCGCGCCTTTCCATCGTCTTCGTCGCGCCAGTTGCAGAGCGATTGCATCGCCGTCGGGTACGACGGTCTTTGTCGCACCCACCTCGCGGCTCAGGGCCTCTATCGCCGAAAGCGATCCGAGAGAGCGCCAGATCAGGCTCACATCGACCGAAAGGTCCGCGAGGTGCAGCGCGATTTCCTCGCGGTCGTCTTGCGTCGGGTTCAGAGCGATGATGACCCGAGAGGTTGCGCTCGCCCGATCAGAGATCAGTCTGACATACGACAACCGATGACCAGACACGTTTTGCTCGATGATCAGAGTGACTGCGGACATGGTCGATCCCACCTCCCGTTAGTGAGTGCCTTCGACGGCTAGGTCGAGCGAAACCGGCAGATGCGCGTACCACGGTGCATGAAAGCGGGCCGAGCCGGAGGCCATGGCTGCGCGGATGGATCTCATGTAAATCGGCGCCCTCGTGGACCGCTTGGCGGTGGACCGAATACCGTGTTCTCCTCGACGGTGCCTGACACCACCGCTTGCGGGGTGATCAGCGCGTTCCGTCCGATGTCGGCGCCGCCGAGGATGACGCAGCGAGACGTGATCCACGCTCCCGAGCCGATCCTGATCTCCCGTGTGACCAACGCCATATCACGACGATGGGCATGACTTCCCGTCGTAATGAACGTCTCCTGGGAAACGACGGCGTCGTGTCCGATATGGACGTGATCCTGATTGTGAAACCACACGCCCTCACCGATCCAGCAGTCGTCGCCGATGTGGAGCTTCCACGGGAATTTGACGCGGGTGCGCGGTCGGAAAATCACGCCGCTCCCGATCTCCGCACCGAAAGCCCGAAGCACGCGCACACGAAGGCTCGAACTGATCTGCCACGCGTTCGTCACGAAGAGCAACTCGGAGACGGCCCACAGATACACGAACCAGCCCGGCCGGTCCCAAGCGACGCGTTCACCGGGAGCCCGTTTCAGGCTGATCACTGGATGCCTGCTCGTACCCGTTCGGTCGCTCAACGCGCCCCCTTTTCCCCGTTCTCCTCAGCGTAGTGGTGCGGCACTCCGTGTCCCTCGGACAGGTGGCATGTGAAACGAGATGTTCACGCTGCGGCGACGGGCCCTCCGCGCGGCGGCCGATAGGGTTCGAGAGTGACTCGTGGGGGAAAGAAGATTGCCATGCTGTCGGCGCACTTCACGCCGGAGACAACGGGCAACGCTCCGTATGTGGGTCGTCTCGCGACAGGCCTCGTGTACCGCGGCGACCGGGTTCGAGTGTTGACGGCCCACCCGCACTATCCGGAATGGCGAATCCACCAGGGCTATGGGCAGTGGGCCGACCGAGATGATCGCGACGGTGTTGTCGTACAGCGGCTTCTTCACTTCGTCCCGCGTCGCCCGAGCAACGTCAAGCGACTCGCCGCGGAGCTCTCCCTCGGCCTCCGGTTCGTGTTCGCGCGATGGGGACGTCCCGACGTCGTCCTGCTCGTCTCGCCGGCGCTCTTCTCCGTCGTCATCGCGATGATGAAGGCTCGAGTCTTTCATCGCGGGACTCCGGTCGGGGTGTGGGTGCAGGACATCTACTCCGTCGGGGCTGCGGAGACGGGCAGTCACTCGCTCGTCGCCGCCGTCATGAAGCGTCTGGAGTCCTGGTTGTTTCGCTCGGCAGACGGCGTCTCAGTCATCCATGATCGTTTCGCACGTGTGCTGACGGGAGACCTGGGTGTCGACCCGGCACGCGTAGAGGTGATCCGCAACTGGACCCATGTCGGTGAGGCCTCCGTGCGTGATCGAGCCGCGACCCGTACGCGTTTCGGCTGGGGCGATGGTGAACTCGTCGTCATGCACGCCGGCAACATGGGTGTGAAACAGGGGCTGGAGAACGTCGTGGACGCGGCACGCCTCGCCGATACGTCGCCTCGCTCGGTGCGTTTCGTGCTCATGGGCGACGGCAACCAGAAGGACCACCTCATGAGGTATGCGGATGGGGTGCAATCGATCAGCTTCCTCGAGCCTGTCAGCGACGACGACTTCATGACGGTGCTCGCCGCAGCGGATGTGCTCCTCGTAAACGAGAAACTCGGCGTGGCGGAGATGTCGGTACCGAGCAAACTGACCTCGTACTTCAAGGTCGGTCGGCCCGTTCTCGGTGCGACGGCAGCAGGGGGAGCGACGGCGACGGAACTGGCGGCCTCGCGGGGTGGTATCCACGTCGTTGCCGGTGACCCGGCAGCGCTTCTGCAGGACGCAATCGCCCTCGGCGACGACCCCGCCCGCGCCGACGAACTCGGGCGCAATGGCCGGGCCTTCG
>CAKTZW010000019.1 GCA_934636065.1 uncultured Labedella sp. | reverse complement strand
CACGTCCGCGGACCCGGACACCACGACTGGACCCACACGACGAAGGCGAGAACGAGAGCACGACCACCACTCCCCAACACCGGATGAGCGCCGCGTGAAACGGGTGCCGAATGCCGACGGTCACGCGCCGAGGTGCAGTGCCGGGGCGAACGCGCCAAAACGAACGCGCCAAGACGAACGCGATCGGACGAACGCGCGCCCGGGGTGGGGAGGGTGTGTCGCGGCCGTACCGTGGGGAGAAGCCGACGCCGTGCGATCCGGGATCGGCCGACGCGGTTCAGTCCGGGATCAGGCGACGCCCGAGGCTCACCGATCCGTCCGGGGTGTATCCGATCGCCTCATAGAAGCGGACGGCGTCGACGTTGTCCGCACGCACCTGCAGATTCACCTTCGGACACCCCACCGATTCGAGCAGCGACTCGGCCTCCTCGACGAGCCGGCGACCGTAGCCCGCTCCCCGGTGAGCCGGATCGACCGCGAGGTAGTTGATCCAGCCGCGGTGACCGTCATAGCCCGCCATCAGTGTCGCCACGACGGCACCCTCGACCTCGCCGACGAGGAAAAGCTCCGGTTGCACGGTGAGCTTGCGCTCGATGTCGCGGTACGGGTCGTTCCACGGTCGCGTCAAACCGCACGCGCGCCATAACGCGACGACGTCTTCGGTGTCGGACCGCTCGAGGGCTCGGATCTGCATCCATCCAGTCTCCCAGCCCGCCGGAGCCAGGCAGTCTCGGCGGCGACGTGCAGCCTCGGCGGAGACAGGCAGCCCAGGCGAAGGCAGGCAGCCCAGGCGAAGGCAGGCAGCCCAGGCGGAGACAGGCAGCCCAGGCCGAGACGTGCAGCCTAGGCGCGTCCGGTCCTCCGCCGCCGCGGCACCTTCACGCTCGTGCCCGATGCGAGCTCGATCGCGTCGCTGTAGTGGCCGACGAGGGCACCGGTCACGCTCTTCCACGTCCGGGTGCGCACGGCGTCGCGCGCGGCCCGACCGAAGGCCGCCCGCTTGCCGTCGTCGCCGACGAGGTCGCGCACGGCGTCCGCCATCTCGTCGAGTCGGCCGGGCGTGTACAACCAGCCGGTGCGACTCGAGTCGACGAGATCGACGGGCCCGCCGCGTCCGGTCGCGACGACGGGCACGCCCGACGCCATCGCCTCCTGGATCGTCTGACAGAACGTCTCGGACTCGCCGGGGTGGACGAACACGTCGAGGCTCGCCATCACGGTCGCGAGTTCGTCGCCACCGAGAAACCCCGTGAAGTGCGCCGACGGCAGCAGACGCCGCAGGGACGGGCCGATGGGACCGTCACCCACGATGACGAGTCGCGTCCCGGGCACTTCGGACAGGGCGACGAGGTCCTCGAGCTGCTTCTCCGCTGCGAGGCGTCCGACGTAGCCGACGAGTCGCTCGCCGTTCGGCGCCACGGTCCGCCGCCACTCCTCCGAACGGCGTGCCGGGTCGAACCGCTCCGCGTCGACGCCGCGCACCCACAGCCGCACCCGATCGATGTTCCGCTCCTCGAGTTGCCGGATCGCGGCGCTCGAGGGGGCCAGCGTCAACGTCGACTGCGTGTGGATGCGGTCCACGTGCTGCCACAGGAGCTCCTCCGCGTACGGGATGCCGTAGCGCGCCGCGTAGGCGGGGATCTCCGTCTGGTCCACCGCGACGGTCGGCAACGCGAGCGACTGCGCGGCGAGGAGGCCGCGCCAGCCGAGCACGAAAGGGGAGGCGAGGTGGACGACATCGGGGCGAAAGCGCTCGAGCGTCGTCGTGAGTCGGCGCGACCCGCCGGGGGCGACGCGAACGCTCGGGTACCGCGGCAGGGTGAAGGACGGCACCTGGTCGACGCGGACACCCGCGTGCTGCTCGGGCGTGAGCCGACCGCTACGGGCCGCGATGACGATCATGTCGTCGCCCCGCTCGGTGAGGTGCTCCATCACCCGCAGAAGCGAGTGAGTCACCCCGTTCATGTGTGGAAGGAAGGATTCGGCGACGATCGCGATCCGCATGACCCCAGGATGCGCCGTCGGCGCGACGGGGGAGTGAGCGCGAGGAGGACGGGAGGTGACGGCCGAGTGACGGGTTCGTGTCACGGTGACTGACGGGTCCCGCCGCGCCGCCCGTGACCGGCGCGGCACTGCGCGCGGGGATGCTGACGGCGACGGACGGCCGACTGACCGGCGCGATACCGCGGGCGGGAATGCCGACAGGGGTTTCCGCGCTCGGATAGATTCAGTTGAATACATCAGGGCGCAGTGCCCCGCGAGCACGAGGAAGCGAGACGACAGCGCATGGCGAAGCAACTCGAACTGGGATTGGACACCTTCGGCGACGTCACGGTCGATCGGGCGGGGGAGCCGCTGCCCCACGCGCAGGTCCTCCGCAATCTCGTCGAACAGGCGACGCTCGCCGACAGGCTCGGCCTCGACTACTTCGGCATCGGCGAGCACCACCGGGTCGACTTCGCCGTCTCGGCCCCCGAGGTGCTCCTCGCGGCCATCGCCGCGAGGACGGAACGCATCCATCTCGGCACGGCCGTCACGGTGCTGAGCTCCGACGACCCCATCCGGGTCTTCCAGCGCTTCTCGACCCTCGACGCGGTCTCGAACGGCCGGGCCGAGATCATCCTCGGTCGCGGCTCGTTCACCGAGTCGTTCCCCCTGTTCGGATTCGAGCTCTCGCAGTACGAGGAGCTCTTCGAGGAGAAGCTCGAACTCTTCGCCGCCGTGCGGAAGCAGGAGCCGGTGACCTGGTCGGGCCGGACTCGCGCCCCGCTCACCCGCCAGTCCGTCTTCCCGCCGCTGGAGCACGGTCTGCTGACGACGTGGATCGGCGTGGGCGGGAGCCCCGAGTCCGTCGTCCGCGCCGCGCACTACGGCTTCCCGCTCATGCTCGCGATCATCGGAGGGGAGCCGCACCGCTTCGCCCCCTTCGTGCGGCTCTACACGCAGGCGCTCGAGCAGTTCGGGCAGCCCCGTCAGCCCGTCGGCGTGCACTCGCCCGGCCACATCGCCGACACCGACGAGCAGGCGCGGGAGGAGCTGTGGCCGCACTACCGCGTGCTCATCGACCGCATCGGCAACGAACGCGGCTGGCCGCCCATCACGCGCGAGCGATTCGAGGCGGAGGCGGGACCCGAGGGAGCGCTCCACGTCGGCTCGCCCGAGACCGTCGCGACGAAGATCGCCCGCACGGCACGGCTCCTCGACCTCGATCGCTTCGACCTCAAGTACGCGAACGGGACGATGCCGCACGAGGAACTCCTGCACAGCATCGAGCTCTACGGCACCGCGGTCGCGCCGCGCGTGCGAGCCCTGCTCGCGGAGGAGCCGTCGCCCGCGCAGTCCTGACACAGCCCTGTCGTAGTCCTGTCGCCCCGTGAAGTGGGGACCGCTCCCCCTGGGAGGGTGCGTCGGCGTGTCGATAGGGTGAACCTGCGCCCGTGATCGCCGCGACGGCGCGACGCGCGCCGTGGGGGAGTTGGTCACTGTGAGTTCGGGGCAGCCCATCGCCTCCGGCGAGGCCGGACGCCGCATCGGCCGGTTCAGCTCCGTGCTCTGGACCGGCGGCGCCGTCGTGATGGCGGTCATCGCGTTCGCGACCTTCGCCCGGCTCGAGTGGAACCCGGACACCGGGACCCTCCGCGACACCGCCGGCGGCTCCGGCTACAGCGACCTGCCGTGGGAGGACGAGGGCATCCCCGAGGTGGAGGAGCAGGCCGACGGCGTCTATGCGGGCGAGGGGAACGCCGTCATCCGCATCGACGGCGTCACCACGGCGCCTCTGCAGGTGACGCAACTGGGCGACGTGTACGTGAGCCTGTCCATGACGGAGAGCGGCGACATCGATCCCGACCGTCCCGCCGAGGACCGCGAGTGGCCGCTCCGCGTCGGCGATCCTCAGCCCGACCTCCCCGCCGTGGTCTTCCCGTACGCCGGCACCCTCGAGCTGTGGGTGGAGGCCGAGGAGGCCTGGCAGCTGCGGATCGAGGACCTCGACGCCGAGGAGATCACCGACGTCGCATCGGGCAAGGGCAACGCCCTCCTCGTCTACAGCGGCTCATCCGTGAGCGCGCTGTTCGAGTTCGCCGGGGAGGGCATCTTCTTCGTGACCGCCTACACGCGGGAGGAGGGCGAGGACTCGCTCATCATCGAGAGCGAGCCGCTGAGGGAGCGCCACTCCTGGTCGCCGTCCGACACCGTCGTGCTGCGCATCGAGTCGGACGCTGATCGCGGCGCGTGGGTCGTCGACATCGACTCGTACGACGACGAGACGCCCTCGACCCCCGCGCCCTCGGGGCCCGCATCGTCACCGGTACCGGGCGCGGCGACGGCGCCGGAGAAGCACCCAGCGAAGGAGAACGACTAGATGGCCGATTTCGCGACGACCCTCGACCAGGCCTTCAAGGCCCGGCTTCCCCTGCTCTACATCGAGTCGAGCGAGGAGGAGCGGGTGATCCAGGAGATCGGCCGCGCCGCCGGTGGGCTGCGGCACCCGCGGCAGGTGTGGACGTGGTCGTCGGCGGCCGGGCTCGTCTCACCGGAGGCGAAGGTCGTCGCGAACACCACGAACCCGCTGCGGGCGCTCGAGCACGCGCAGTCGGTCACGGAGAACGCCGTCTTCGTCTTCTGCGACCTGCACGCGTACTTCGGCTCCGACAGCCGACCGGGC
Organism: uncultured Labedella sp.; assembly: GCA_934636065.1. GTDB lineage: Bacteria > Actinomycetota > Actinomycetes > Actinomycetales > Microbacteriaceae > Labedella. Next base: position 8,284 of record CAKTZW010000019.1, on the reverse strand, counting down.
GACCCCGCCGTCGTGCGGAAGGTGCGGGAGGCCGTGATCGAGTTCCGTCACGGCGACCTCGGTCGCGTCCTCGTCGTGACGGCGCCGGTCCGGGTGATCCCGCCGGAGCTCGACAAGCTCACGAACCTCGTCGAGTTCCCGCTGCCGGGGCGCGAGGAGCTCTCCTGGCTGCTCGAGACGATGATCGAGAACAACACGTCGGGCCGCAGTCGCATCCGCGTGAAGACCACGGACGCCGATCGCGAGAAGATGGTGCAGGCGGCGCTCGGGCTCACGATGGCCGAGGCGGAGAACGCCTTCGCGCGCGCGATGGTGGACGACGGCGCGCTCGGCGGTGACGACATCGACGTCATCCTCGACGAGAAGCGGCAGACGGTGCGGAAGGCCGGGCTCCTCGACTTCGTGGACGGCGACCTCGACCTCGACAGGGTCGGCGGTCTCAACAACCTGAAGCGCTGGCTCTCGCGCCGCGACGGCTCCTGGCTCGCCGAGGCCGAGGCCTTCGGGCTCCCGGCGCCGAAAGGCGTGCTCATCACGGGCGTCCCCGGTTGCGGCAAGTCGCTCACCGCGAAGGCGACGGCGGCGTCGTGGGACATCCCGCTCCTGCGCCTCGACATCGGCCGCATCTTCGCCGGTCTCGTCGGATCGTCGGAGCAGAACCTCCGCACGGCGATCGCGACGGCGGAGGCTGTGGCGCCCTGCATCCTCTGGGTCGACGAGATCGAGAAGGGCTTCTCGAACACGACCGGAACCGGCGACTCCGGCACGACGGCCCGCGTCTTCGGGTACTTCCTGACGTGGCTGCAGGAGAAGAGCAAGCCCGTGTTCGTCGTCGCCACCGCGAACAACATCGACGCCCTTCCCCCGGAGTTCCTCCGCAAGGGGCGTTTCGACGAGATCTTCTTCGTCGACCTCCCGACTGCCTCGGAGAGGGACGCGATCTGGCGCATCCAGCTCGCGTCGCAGGCCACCCCCGGCAACGGCCTCGCGACCCTCGCGGACGACGCCTCGGTCGTCCAACGGTTGAGCGCGTCGTCGGAGGACTACTCGGGTGCCGAGATCGAGCAAGCGGTCGTCGTGGCGATGTACGAGGCGTACGCGGGCGGCCGTCCCGTCGCGGTGGAGGACCTCGAGCACGCCGTGCGGTCGATGATCCCGCTCGCCGTCACGCAGGCCGAGGAGGTCGCCGGCATCCGGGAATGGGCCGCGATGCGGGCCGTGCGGGCGACGGGCAGCGAGGATGCCGATCCCCTCGAGCAGAGGCAGCCGGGCACAGCCGAGACGGGCACTGGGGCGGCGGGCAGCACCGGCACGACCGGGGCAGCAGGTGCCCGGCGCGGTGGTCGGACGGTGGACTTCTGATGGGCGCTGCCGGGACGGGCACGAGGAGCGGGAGGATCGAGCGATGACGCAGAAGCAACTCGTCGTGCAGGTGCGGCGCGACGGCACGGTGCACGCCGAGACCGTGGGCATGCAGGGTCCGGAGTGCCTCGACTACATCGCGGTGCTGGAGAACCTCCTCGAGGCCGAGACGGCGGAGTCGGCGTTCACCGAGGACTACCACCGCAGCGGGGTCGACCAGGACCTCTCCGCCACCGCCGAGGATCGCGATGCGCTCGGTCGCTGAACTGCTCGACCGGCCGGAACCCCTCCGACGGTCGGCCGACACCCTCGCCTGGTCGCGCTTCCTCCCGTCCACCCGCGCGGAGGGACCGGGGCTGCGGTCGGCGCTCTGGGTGCAGGGCTGCTCCATCCGGTGCCCCGGGTGCTTCAACCCGCATCTCTGGGCGGAGGGCGGCGCTCGCACCGACCCGGCGCAGCTCGTCGCGTCGGAGCTGGTCTCGCGGTCCCTCGAGGCGGGCGTGGAGGGTGTCACCCTGCTCGGCGGCGAGCCGTTCGACCAGGCCGAGGCGCTCGCGGTGGTCGCCGCCGCGTTCCGGGCGGCCGGGCTCACCGTCATGACGTTCAGCGGGTACACCCTCGACGCCCTCTCGCGGTGGGCGGAGGACCGCGACGACATCGCGGCGCTCCTCGGCGCGACCGACCTCCTCGTCGACGGTCCGTATCTGCGCGATCGCCCTGATCGGGCACGGCCATGGCTCGGGTCGACGAACCAGGGCATCCGGGCGCTGACGCCCGTCTACGCGACCCGCGTCGCAGCGATCGAGAAGGCGGTCGAGAACGCGGGCGGCGGGACCGACAGCATCGAGATCCGCATCGGCGCGGACGGTCGCGTCCATGTCAACGGGTGGGCGGACGACGCGGCGCTCGCGGCGCTGCTCGACGACCTCGGACCGCGGGTGGACGGCCCGCGCCGGAAGGAGAAGAACCGATGAGCGTGACCATCCTCCTCATCCCGGCGGCGCTCGCCGCGGCCTCGCTCGCGGGAGGCGCCGGCCTGACCGCCGCGGCGCGGTCCCGCAACGACGCCGCGGACGGGACGAGCGTCGGGTCCGACGCGACCGACGCGAGCGACGCGAACGCGTCCACCGTCATGAGCGTCCGCACCCGGATGAAGGACGAGGGGCTGCTCCACGCCGCCCTCGAGGACCTGGGTGCCGAGGACATCGGCATCGCGGACGGATCCACTGTCGCGGGGGACGTGAGCGCCGCGGACGGCGTGAGCGCCCGGATCGGCGACCTGCGTCTGACCATGTCGCTCACAGCGGACGAGGTGTGGGAGGCGCACGTCGAACGCGAGGACGGTCTCGACGTGGACGAGTCGGCCGCCGCCGACCTCATCGCCCGTCTCGATGCGGCCTACGCCGCGCGGGTGCAGTCCGCCGTGGCCGATCGCATCCGCGCCCGAGCCGACTCCGCGGGCTTCGAACTCGTCTCCGAGACACGCGACGACGACGCGACCGTCACGATGGTGCTCACCGTGCGAGAGGGCGCGTGAGTGCGCGGATGACGACCGATCGCCGCACGAGAGGGGACCGGCCGCCGAGAGCCGACGGCCCGTCGACCCGGTGGCTCGTGGTCGCGAGCCTGTGGCTCGTCTTCGTCCTCATGCCGAACGGCGTCACGACGTGGCTCGGCTTCGCGATCGTCGGCTTCGCGATCGTGCGGCCGTTCTGGATCGCGGCCGCGTTCGCCTACTTCGTGGCGACCGTGGCCGTGTCGACCGACGCGTGGGGCGCGAGGGGTGTGATCTTCGGTGGCGCCCTCTGGGTGGTCGGCATCGCCCACGGTCTCGCCGCGAACCGGCTCTGGCTGAGCACGTTGTGGGGGAGACGGGAGCGCGGCGAGCGGCTGCTCGGTCGCGGACGTCGCCCGACCTCGACACGGCGACCCGCGGATCGGCGCCCCGCGCCCGGACGCGACGAGAGCATGCCCGCTGAGGCCGCCGGCCTCCTCGACGGGGCCGGGACGGACCGGTCCGACTACCTCGCCGACGACCTCGCCGATGACGTCAGCCGCGACCGGACCGTCGGGCGCGACCGGACCGGTCGCGCGGCGCGCTCGGCGGGCCGGGCCGCCCGGCAGGACGCCCTTCCGGAGGACCCCGTCGACGTCAACACGGCGACGCAGCGCCAGCTGACGGCGTTGCCGGGCCTGACTCGTCAACGCGCGAAGGCGCTCCTCCGCGAGCGCGACCGACTGGGCGGCTTCAGCTCCGTCGATCAGTTCGCGGCCGTCGCCGGCCTCCAGCCCCATGAGCTCGTCCGGTTGACGCCCGTCCTCGAGTGCTCGCCGCGCCCGCGACGTCCCCGCGCCTTCGGTCGTCGCGTCGAGCTCTGAGCACGCGACGTCGTCGGAGGCCCCCGAGGACGCCGGAAGGCCGGTGGATCGTGGGCCCTCGACGTCAATCGGCCGCGCGTCGGCGCTGATTACCGGGATTCCGGGAGGCGCGCGCCTATTGTGGCCGTGTGTGGAGGCTAGATCGACGAAACGATGACGGCGTGCTCGAGAACGAGGACGCCGAAGGAGACGTGCTCGGTCCCAACACGACCCAGCCGCACGACCTCTCCCTCGGGGACCCGAGCGTGACGGTCGCGAACGTCGCCGACCGCACCCGTGAGCAGTGGCGCGCCGAGCTCGCGGAGGTGGGCGGCCGCTCGCCGCTCCTCCACTTCGTCGACGCGGCGCACACCGCGATCGAGTTGAGCGCGACCCACCCGGGCGGCCTGCCGCAGTTCATCACCGGCAAGTCGACGCTGCTGTCGAACCTCATCCGCGACGAGGTCGCGTTGCGCCGGGCGAAGATCTCGGCGGACCTCATCACCGCGAAGGGGATCGAGCTGCGCAGCGTCCGCGGCATCGACGCCGTGCACCTCGCCGTCGGTCTCGCACACTGGCGCCACGAGGGGGAGGACTTCTGCGCCCCCGTCCTGCTGCGCCCGCTCGCGATCCGTCGCTACGGCAGTGACTTCGAACTCAAGCTCACCGGCACCACCCGCTTGAACCCCGAGCTGGCCCGCGCGCTGCGCGACCAGTTCGGCATCACGCTCGACGCTCGGGCCTTCGAGGCGCTCGCCCACGCCGGCGACGTCTTCAAGCCGCAGCCCGTCATCGACCGCCTGCGCGGGCTCACCTCGCACCTCGACTGGTTCAACGTGCAGCCGCGCCTCGTCGTTTCGTCGTTCGCCGACGCGAGCGCCGGTCTCGTCGAGGACGCCGGCTCCCTGGACCACCCCGTGCTCGACGCTCTCGCGGGCAACCCCGGTTCCCGCCGCCTCATCGAGGGCATGAGCTCGCCTGTCGATCCCGTCCCGCAGGACGAGCGGCCCCCGACCACGGACACGCTGCTGCTCGACGCGGACTCCGAGCAGGAGAACGTCATCGCCCAGATCGTGGCCGGTCAGTCGATCGTCGTGCGCACCCTGCCGGGCACGGGAGGGACCCAGACGATCGTCAACGCTCTCGGTGAGCTCGTGTCCAAGCACAAGCGCGTGCTCGTGGTGAGCCCGCGGCGCTCGAGCCTCGACGGCATGCGGCATCGCTTCGCCGGCGTCGGACTGCCCGGTCTCGCCGCGCACCCCGCGACCCTGCGACGCGATCTCGTGACGGCGATCTCGCGCAACGAGAAGGCGAAGGCCCCGCGCGTCTCCGACGTCGACGACGCCCTCGTCCGACTGCGCACGGTGCTGCTCGACTACCGCTCGTCGCTCGTCTCGATCGACCACCTGCTCGGCGTCTCCGTCGTCGACGCGCTCGACGCGCTCACGGCCCTCGCCAACAAGCCCGAGCCGCCGTCGACCTCGGCGCGGCTCAGCATGGACTCGATCGCGCAGCTCGCGCAGGGCCGCGGCGAGACGGCGCGGGCGCTGGCCCACGCCGCAGCCCTCGGTGAGTTCCAGTACGGGCCGGGCGACTCGCCGTGGTACGGGGCCCACTTCGCCACGACGGCCGAGGCGAAGGCGACGCATGAGCTCGCGAAGAAGCTGAACAGGAGCGACCTTCCACGGCTGCTCGAGCGCGGATACGAGCTCATCGGACAGACGCGCATGCGCCCGTTCGAGACCCTCGAGGAGCTCGGCATCTACGTGCGTCTGCTCCTCGACGTGCGCGAGACCCTCGACAAGTTCGTCCCGTCGGTCTTCGACCGCTCGCTCGCCGAACTCATCGCGGCGACCGACTCGCGCCGCGAGTCCCCAGGGATGTCGTCGGCGAACCGCCGCCGCTTGAAGAAGCTCGCGAAGGAGTACGTCCGCCCGGGCGTGCACGTGTCCGACCTCAACGCGGCTCTGCGCCGCGTGCAGCAGCAGCGCATCCTGTGGCAGCGCTACGTCGACGCCGGGGTCACGCCGGAGGTCCCGCTCGGGATCGCCGACGTCCAGGTGGCGTACCAGCGCGTCGTGTCCGATCTCTCGCAGCTCGACGCCCCGCTCGGCCGGGAGGCGTCGGCGGACCGGCTCGTCGCGGCCCCCGTCAAGGAGCTCGTCCGGATGATGTCGGGGCTCGCGGCGGAGTCACAGGTCATGGACAACCTGCAGGAGCGCACGACGCTCATCGCCGAGCTGCGCGAGAAGGGCCTCGACGCCCTGCTCGTCGACCTCTCGAGCCGGCACGTGCCCGAGCACCTCGTCGCCGACGAGCTCGAGCTCGCGTGGTGGCAGTCGGTGCTCGAGCACGCGCTCGCGACCGACAAAGCGCTCCTCGGGGCCAACACCCAGGTCATCGACCGGCTGGAGTCGGACTTCCGCCTCGTCGACGAGGCGCACGCCTCGGCCTCGGGCGGCATCCTCGCGGGGATGCTCGCTGACACCTGGAAGATCGGCCTCGTGGACTGGCCGGACGAGGCGCACGCCTTGCGCACCCTGTTGCGCGGGGACGGTGCCGTCACGCCCGGCGACGTCGAGAGCGCCGCTCCGCACCTCGCGCGCTCGCTCTCGCCCATCTGGGCGATGTCGCCGTACGACGTGCCCGCGCTCCCCGACTCCGTCCGCTTCGACGCCGTCTTCCTCCTCGACGGGGGAGCGACGCTCCTCTCCGAGAACGTCGGCGCGATCCGCCGCTCGAAGCAGGTCGTCGTCTTCGGCGACCCCGTGACGCAGAGCCCGACGCCGTTCGAGATCGCCGTCGGCACTCCGGGCGACCGGGACGAGGCACCCGAGACCGACGTCGACGAACTCGCCTCCCGTTCCGCCTTCGCCCGGCTGGGCGAGCTGCTCCCGGGCCTCGGGCTCACCCGCAGCTACCGCGCCGGAGGCGAGGACCTCGCGGAGCTCGTCAACCAGCGCTTCTACGGCGGCGAGATCGATTCGCTCCCGTGGGCCGGCTCCTTCCTGGGACACGGCTCGCTCACCCTCGACTACGTCGCGAACGGGCACGGCATGCCGGACCCGATCACGGGCACCGTGGAGTCCGTCGACCCCGAGGTCGCGCGTGTCGTGAGCCTCGTGCTCGAGCACGCGACGAACCGGCCGCGCGAGTCGCTCATGGTGGTCACGGCGAGCGAGAAGCACGCCGCCCGGGTCCATCAGGCCGTGCTCGACGCGTTCGCCCGGCGCAGCGACCTCTCCGAGTTCATCCTGCGCGAGCGGGCCGAGCCCTTCACCGTCCTCACGCTCGAGCAGTCCGAGGCGGAGAGCCGCGACCGGGTGATCTTCTCGCTGGGCTTCGGCGTCACCCCGCACGGACGGGTGCTGTCGACGTTCGGCGCTCTCGGCCGCCCGGGGGGCGACCGACTCCTCGCTGTCGGCATGACGCGCGCGCGACGCTCGATGGTCATCGTGTCGTGCATCCGTCCTGAGGACATCGACCCCGAGCGAATGCAGCACGGCATCGTCGCGCTCGCCCAGATCCTCCGTGAGCCCCCGCGGCGCGACCCGCGACCACCCGCGACCGACGGCGCTCAGCCGATGCTCCTCGACCTCGCCGAGCGGCTCTACCGGTACGGACTCAACGTGGAGATCGGGTACCGCGGGTCGATCGCCCTCGTCGCCGCGTACGGATCGAAGGCCGTCGCGATCGAGTCGGACCCGGAGGTCGGGCTCGAGTCCCTCCGCGAGTCGCTGCGGCTTCGGCCCGACGTCCTGCGCCGGCTCGGCTGGCACTACGTCCGCGTGCACAGCTTCGACCTCTTCGCCGACCCCGAGGCCGTGGCGCGCAACGTCATGTCGATCCTCGGCGCACCGGTACCGGGTGCCGCGATCTCGGGCGCGGCGGCAGCGGGTTCGGATGTCGCCGGCCGCTGACGGGCGATCGGACGCGCGCACGCCGCGTCAGCGCGTGCATCGGGTCCCCGGTTCGCGTCGCGCGCGGCTCGAGCCGGCGCCCGGCACCGATCCCGCTCCGGACCTCCCGGCCCGGGAGGTCGAGGGCGCGTCGGGCGGCTCGGGGTCGGGCGGCTCGGCGCCGGGGGAGAACGACGAGCGGCTCCGGCGAGACGTTCCGCCGCACTGGTGAGCGGGTGTATACATTGAGTGTGTCGTCACCGGGCACACCGCGCGGCGAGGGACGGGCGACCGCAGGTCAGCATTCCCGAGAGGCACGTTCGATGCAGCACTCAGCGTCCACCGTCAGTTGGACGAGCGCGGAGCACTACGAGCCCTACATCGGTCGGTGGAGTCGGCTCGTGGCACCGCGCTTCGTCGAGTGGCTGGACGTGCCCGCCGGGTCGCGCTGGCTCGAGACGGGCTGCGGCACCGGAGCGCTCACGGCGGCGATCGTCGAGCGCGGCAGTCCCCAGCACCTGCTCGCCACGGACACGTCGGAGGACTACCTCGACTTCGCGCGTCGGTCCATCACCGATCGACCTGTCGAGTTCCGCACCGGCTCGGCCGAGGCCGTGGGGCTGCCCGACGGGGCGGTGGACGCCGCGGTCTCCGGACTCGTGCTC
>CAKTZW010000018.1 GCA_934636065.1 uncultured Labedella sp. | reverse complement strand
GAGTGAGCTCGACCGAGCTCGACACGATCGTCTCCGCGGCGCGCGACGCCGGGGCACTCGGCGCGAAGCTCACGGGCGGCGGGCACGGAGGCTGCGTCGTCGCCCTCGCGTCGAGCCCAGCCCACGCGGGGGCGGTCGCTCGCGCAACCCATGCGGCCGGCGCCGTGCGGACCTGGGTGTACGACACGATGGTGCCCGTCGCATGACCGCTCGTTCGACGGCCGTGGCTCACGCCAACATCGCGCTCATCAAGTATTGGGGCAAGGCCGACGCCGCGCTCGCGCTGCCGGCCACGAGCAGCGTCTCGCTCACGCTCGACGCCTATCGCACGACGACGACCGTCGAGTGGGGCAGGGACGCCGACTCCGTGGAGCTCGACGGAACGCCGCTCGTCGGCGAGGCCGGAGAGCGCGTCACACGATTCCTCGATCTCGTGCGCGCACTCGCCGGCCGCAGCGACGGGGCCGCCGTCGTCTCGCGGAACACGGTGCCGACCGCGGCGGGTCTCGCCTCGTCGGCCTCGGGCTTCGCGGCGCTCGCGGCGGCCGCCACGAGCGCCGCCGGGGTCGACCTCGACCCGCGGGAGCTGTCGATCCTCGCGCGGAAGGGTTCCGGCTCCGCCGCACGCAGCGTTTTCGGTGGACTCGCGGTCTGGCACGCCGGTGTCGACGACGCGTCGTCCTTCGCGGAACCCCTCGACGATCCCGGACTCGACCTCGCGATGGTCGTCGCTGTCGTCGATGCGGGCGCGAAGACCATCTCGAGCCGCGCGGCCATGCGCTCGACCGCCGAGACCTCGCCGTACTACCCGGCGTGGGTCGAGTCGTCCCGCACCGATCTCCGCGACATGCTCGACGCCATCCGGCGAGCGGACTTCAGCCGCGTCGGCGAGCTCACGGAGTCCAACGCCATGCGAATGCACGCGTCGATGCTCGCCGCCACTCCCCCGGTGAGCTACTGGCAGCCGGACAGAGTACGTGTGCTGCAGCTCGTCCGCGATCTCCGCGACCGAGGCGTCGAGTGCTACGCCACGATGGACGCCGGACCCAACGTGAAGGTCCTGTGTCAGCGGGCCGGACTCGACTCGGTGCGCCGGGCCGTCGAGGAGCTCGCGCTCCCCGGAGTGACGACGTCGCTTCCGGGCCCCGGGGTCCAGGTCACGCGGGACGACCGGTGATCCGGGTCTCGGCTCCCGGAAAGCTCTTCATCGCCGGCGAGTACGCCGTCGTCGAGCCGGGCTACCCGGCGGTCCTCATCGCCGTCGACCGGTTCGTGACGGTGACCCTCGAGCCGACGGCGGACCGCGGTCGGCTCATCTCCGACCAGTTCGGTCAACTCCCGGTCGTCTGGAGGCGAGAGGGAGACCGACTCGTCATCGATCGGGATCAGCGCCCGTTCGACTACGTCCTCTCGGCCATCCGCGTCGTCGAGGCCTTCGCGACGCAGACGGGGCGGAACCTCTCGTTCTACGATCTGGAGATCACGAGCGAGCTCGACGACCGGTCGGGGCGCAAGTTCGGACTCGGCTCGAGCGCGGCCGTGACCGTCGCCACCGTGTCGGCGCTCGACCGCCTGTACGACCTGCGCCTCGACGACCTCTCGCGGCTCAAGCTCGCGCTCCTCGCGACGGTCTCGGTCAATCCGCTCGCGTCCGGAGGCGACGTCGCCGCCAGCATGTACGGCGGGTGGATCACCTTCTCGTCGCCCGACCGGGAGTGGCTCGCCCGCCGGGTCGGTGAGAATCCCGTCGCCGACGTCGTCGCGAGCGAGTGGCCGGGTCTCGCGGTCCGTCGGCTTCCGCCGCTCTCCGACGCCCGACTCGTCGTCGGCTGGACGGGCGAGCCCGCCTCGACCGCTCAGCTCGTCGACTCGATCCAGCGTCGGAAGCGTCAGCAGGACAGCCACTACGAGTCGTTCCTCGACGACAGCAGGTCCTGCGTCGACGCCCTCGTGGACGCGTTCGATCGCGACGACCTCGCGGAGGCGCAACGCCAGCTGCGCCGTGCGCGGCGGCTCCTCGTCCGCCTCGGCGTCACCGTCGGGATCCCGATCGAGACGCCCGACCTCACGGTGCTGTGCGACTCCGCCGAGGCCGTGGGTGCGGCCGCCAAGTCCTCGGGCGCCGGCGGAGGCGACTGCGGCATCGTCCTCGCCGACGGCACGACCGACCTCGACCCGATGTTCCGGCAGTGGGAGCTCGCGGACATCCGGCGCCTGTCGCTCCACGTCCACGCCGGATCCGAAACCACCCCGTAACGGAGCCTGGCTAGGCTGAGGCCATGCGTGATCGTCAGAGACACATCATCGAAGAGCTGGGGTCCGAGCCGGAGGTCGACGCGACAGCGGAGATCGAGAAGCGCGTCTCGTTCCTCGTCGACTACGCCACAGCCACGGGCGCCTCCGGCTTCGTCCTCGGCATCAGCGGCGGGCAGGACTCCTCGCTCGCCGGTCGCCTCTGCCAGCTCGCGACGGAGCGTCTGCGGGCCGCCGGCCGCGACGCGGAGTTCATCGCGGTGCGCCTCCCGTACGGCGTCCAGCTGGACGAGGACGACGCACAACTCGCCCTCCGCTTCATCTCCCCCGATCGCACCGTGACCTTCAACGTGAAGCGCGGCGTCGACGGAGTCTTCGACGAGTACCACGACGCGGTGGGCGACCGGATGACGGACTTCACGAAGGGCAACGTCAAGGCGCGAGCCCGCATGATCGCGCAGTACGCCATCGCGGGTCAGCGGTCCCTCCTCGTCGTGGGAACCGACCACGCCGCGGAGGCCCTCACGGGGTTCTTCACGAAGTTCGGCGACGGCGGCGCGGACATCCTTCCGCTGAGCGGGCTCACGAAGCGCCAGGGCAAGGCGCTTCTCCGAGAGCTCGACGCCCCGGCGCGGCTCTACGAGAAGGCGCCGACGGCCGACCTCCTCGACGAGACTCCCGGTCAGACCGACGAGGCCAACCTCGGGCTCACGTACGAGCACATCGACGACTATCTGGAGGGTCGGGACGTCCCCGACGAGGTCGCCGAGGCGATCGAGACGCGATTCCTCGCGACCCGGCACAAGCGCACGGTTCCGGTCGGCCCGTCGGATGACTGGTGGCGCGAGGGCTGAGACGCGCGGCACGTCCGCAACGGCGACGGCGGCGGATCCCCTGAGGATCCGCCGCCGTCGCCGTGTGTATCGGGGGTCAGCTCACGCCGAACGCTCCTCGCTCTCGCGGGTCCTGCCGGCGGCCGCGATGCGCTGATCGATCGCGGCGACGTCTTCGATGAGCTTCTGCGTCTGCGTGTCGGTGCCCGGCTCCGGGCTGGTGCTCTCGACCGGGGCGGCGGCGGGAACGGTCGCCGGCGTCTCCGTGCGCTCCGCCGGTTCCGCTGCCGCACTGGCCGCGGGCCCGTGCGCCTTCTTGTGCTGCGATGCGACCCAGCCGTCCTGCCGACGCACGAGTTCGCGCTCGGAGGCGTCGGAGCTGAACGACCAGCGTTCGATGTCGTTCTGGAACAGTCGCTTGGCCTTGCCGGGTCGCTGCTGCCAGTCGAGGAGCCGGTCGCGGAACTCGACGAGCGCGGGCTCCTGCTCGTAGCCGAACGTCGCCGAGTTGCGCTTCATCTCCGTGAGCTGGTGCGTCGCCCAGTCGGCCGCGACGGGCGCCGACTTGATCGGGAGCAGGCGGAGCCGGATATCGGCCTGGCCGACGGCGCGATCGGCGAGGACCTGCTCCCCCGGCGTCAACGAATCCCACACCGACGCCTCGGTCGCGGCATCGATGAGCGCCGCGATGGCGACGGCCTTCTGCTCCCGCTCGCGCTGGTCGACGAGGCGCCGGACGGCGGCCTTCGCGATCGACGCCGACACGAGGCCGGACACGATGATGGCGAGCACGATCGTCGCCGCGGTGAAGAGGACCGGGCGCGTGTCCGCCGCGGTCAGCCAGGTCGTGAAGTCGTTCCACCAGTCCATGCGCCGAACGTTACCGCCCGGACGCCGCCGGACCTCGGATTGTCCCCGGGTGTCGGTCGAGACCCCTTTACCCCCCGTTCGGGCTGACACACGGCCGGCCGGCCGTGTGTCAATGGGTCGTCGCTGCGGACGGGTACCCTCACACTTGATTCGGAGGGATCGCTCTGCTGTGCGCCCCTCACCAGCGTTCCACCACCCGAGGAGGACGAATGACCGACGGACTCGTGCGAGGACCCATCGCGCCCGGTACCGTCCTGGGCGAGCGCTATCGGCTCGACGACCTCATCGGGCGCGGCGGGATGGCGGTGGTCTACCGCGCTCACGACGTCGTCCTCGGCCGCGATGTGGCGATCAAGGTCTTCGGCGATGCCGCGGACGACGACGCGCACGCAGCCCGGGCGGCGACGGAGGTGCGCGTGCTCGCGTCCCTCAACCACCATTCGCTCGTCACCCTCTTCGATGCTCGGGTGTCCACGGGCGAGGACGCCTACCTCGTCATGGAACTCGTCGACGGCCCGACGCTCCGGGACCGCATCGCCTCCGGTCCGCTCGACCGCAACGACATCGCCGCGATGGCCGTCGATCTGTCCGAGGCCCTCGCAGCCGTGCACGCCGCCGGCATGGTGCACCGGGACGTCAAGCCGTCGAACGTCCTGCTCGCTCCGGCGCTCGGATCGTCCCGCGAGTTCCGGGCGAAGCTCGCCGACTTCGGCATCGCGCACCTCGTCGACTCCGCCCGCCTCACGACGCCCGGGACCATCATGGGGACGGCGGCCTACCTCAGCCCCGAGCAGACGAAGGGAGTGACGCCGGCGCCCGCCGGAGACGTCTACTCGCTCGGTCTCGTGCTTTTGGAAAGCTTCACCCGGGAACGCGCCTTCCCCGGCGGGATGACCGAATCGCTGGTCGCGCGCGTCCAACGCGATCCCTTCGTGCCCGGCGACCTCGGCTATGGCTGGAAGTCGTTGCTCACGTCCATGACGGCACGATCGCCGGAGAACCGGCCGACGGCGCTCGAGGTGGCCGAGTCCGCGCGATCGCTCCTCGTCTCGACCGGTCCGTCGACCCTCGCGACGATCGGCGTCGCCCATGACCCGGCACCGATCACGCAGACGACGCCCATCGAGGTCCCGTTCGACCAGGACGACGAGGACACCACGAGCGTGTCCGAGCTCCCGGTGGCACAGCCGCGGGCCGGTGCTCCCGTGTCGCGACGCTCTCGCCGGTCCACGGCGACTCGCACAGCCCCCCGGAGCCGCCGGCGACTGGCCATCGCGGCCGCGGCGGTCCTCGTGGCGGCGGGACTCGGCACCGGATTCACGTCGCTCATGACCGGTGGCGCTGAGCCGGTGTCCGCGAGCGATACCGAGGGCGGATCGGGGACGATCGATCTCGCGACTCTCGTCGGCGAATTCAATACGGGCTTCGACGACGTCCTGACGGCGCGGAAGGCTGCCGCGGCCGAGTCAGAGGCGGTCACGGAGACCGCGGGCGACACCGTGACCACGGGAGGGGGAACCGAGACCGCCGACACCGGCCCCACCGAGACCGCGCCCGTCGCGCCGGCACCGGAGCAGCCCGCACCCGAGCAGCCCGCACCCGAGCAGCCCGCCGAGACCGGTCCCGGAAGCGGGAACGGGAATGGGGCCGGCAACGCCGGACAGGGCAACGGCCCGTCCAAGGACACCGCACCCGGAAAGGGCAACGGAAAGGGCAAGTAGGCCGGTTCTCGACCCTCTCCGTCGCTGCGGGCGTCGCCCCGTCCCCTTCCGGTCAGCGGTCTCAGCGTCCGCGAGTTCTCGGGCTCGAGCCGTGAGCCGCGACTACGATGGTTCTCGATGATCGAGATCCCGCCGGACGACTTCGAGGACCTCGTCGAGGAGGTCTTCGACACGCTTCCCGAGGACATGGTGGCCGACCTCGACAACGTCGCCATCATCGTCGAGGACCGGCCGGAGGACGGCTCGCTCGACCTCCTCGGTTTGTATCACGGGGTCGCGTTGACCGAGCGCGGCCAGTACGGTTTCGGCGAGCTGCCCGACACGATCAGCATCTACCGTGAACCCCTCCTCCATCACGCCGAGGACCTCGAGTCCCTGCGGGAGGAGGTCCGGGTCACGCTCGTCCACGAGATCGGTCATTACTTCGGTCTCGACGACGCCGATCTGCATCGACTCGGCTGGGGCTGACGGCGTCGACGGGTACTCGGGGCTAGCCTGAACGCATGGCTGATCACCACGGGACCGCGGCGTGGGGCTAGGGCGCGTCATCGGTGTGACCGCGGGGACGCTCGCGATCCTCGGCGTGGGACTCTACGGTCCGGTCACGCTCCTCGGCCCGCTGCCGGAGCCGGCAGCCGAGTCCGTCGCTCTCCCCGACGCCGCCGGCGAACCGCCGACCCTTCCCGCTGAGGGAGCGAGCGCCGTGACGGACGGCGCCGACGCCGAACCTCTGGCCGTCTCGGGCGATGCCGCCGCCGTCCCGATGGCCGCGGCCACGAAGGTCGTCACCGCGCTCGTGGTGCTCGACGCCAAGCCCTTGGGCGCCGACGAGGAGGGCGACATCGTGCCCATCACCTCGGAGGACTTCCTCTCCTACCTCGACTACAGGGCCGCCGGCACGCGGACCGTCACCGTGTACACGGAGGACGGCTGGACGGAGCGCGGGATGCTCCAAGCGCTCCTGCTCGGGTCGAGCAACAACCACGCAGACACCCTCGCGCGCTGGGCGTTCGGTTCCGTGGACGAGTACCTCGTCGCCGCGCGCGCGGCCGTGACGGCATCGCCGTCGCCGACGCGACGGGGCTCTCCGCCGAGAGCACGGGAACCGCCACCGACCTCGCGGCCCTCGCCGCACTCGCGCTCGCCGATCCCGCGATCGACTCCGTCCTCTCCGGGACGGTCACGGGCCTCCCGTCCCGCCGCGGCATCGAGAACACCACGACGTATCTTCCGGAACTCGGTGTCACGGGGGTCACTCGCAGCTACACCGACGCGGCCGGCATCTGCCTGCTCTTCCGCCTCACGGTCGAGGTCGGCGACACCGCGTACGACGTCTATGGCGCGTTCCTGCGCCAACCGGACTGGGACTCGCTCGAGGCCGCCGTGCGCTCGTTCGCCGAGCAGGCCGGGAAGGCGGTCGTGGACGCACCGCTCGTCGCGGAGGGCACGCCGGTCGTGCGCTTCACGACGGCGTGGGGTCAGACCGTCACGGCGTCCGCCGGCGCATCCGTCACCGAGCCCCGGTGGGTGGGCGCCGTTCCGCAGGTCGACCCGACCCTCGAACCCGTCGGACCCGCGGCGGCCGGGACCGTCGTCGGCTCGGCGCGGATCTGGTCGGGCGAGCGCACGGTGACGGCCCCGCTGAAGCTCGACGAACGAGTGAACGACCCCGGTGTGCTGTGGCGGCTCAGCCACCCCATCCCGGTCATCGCCGCCTTCGTCGACGAGCTTCAGGGCCGCTGACCGCAGACGTCCTCGACCCACCGGCGCGCCTCACCGTCGAGGTTCCGGATGACGACGTCCGCGAGACGCTGGGGTCGCTCGCGCTCCACGAAGGACTCCACCTGCGCGGCCCACATGTCCCAGTGCGCGTCGAACGCGCCCTCGTCCCGGGCCAGCGCTCGCCGCCGACGCACAGCCGCGGGGGCGTCGATCCAGCAGCGGAGGTCCGCGAGCGAGGAGCTCGCGCGTGACAGCGCTCCGCAGCCCTCGACGACGAGTGGTCGGTCGGCGGGCACGGAGTGCCACTCGGCGAGCCGCTCGCCGATCCTGTCGTAACGTCGCCATCGGGCCGGCCGGCCGAGACGGCGCGGGCGGAGCAGGTGGTCGACGAGGTCGTCGCTCGCCGCGTCGAGTCCCGACCAGCCCGGGTAGAGGTCGTCCATCCGGACCAGGACGGGGTCGACGGGACCCGGCCACGCGTCCACGAGCGCCCGCGCGAACGTCGACTTGCCGGCGCCGCTCGGACCATCGATGAGGAGGACCCCGCTCGCCGAGGTCAGGATGGACGGGATGGACGCGACCGTCATCTCACGAGCCCACGAAGCGGAAGGTGCCGAGGGCGACGGCGGTCCCGATCGATGCGGCCATGACGCCGACGCACACCAGGAGGAAGACAGCGTCCCGCCAGGTGACGCGAGACGGCCGGGCCCAGCTTCGGCGGATGTCGGTCCCGAAGCCCCGAGCCTCCATCGCCGTCGCGAGCTTCGATCCGCGACGCACCGCGAAGACGAGCAGGACGAACGACATCGACACGAACCGACGCAGTCGTCCGGAGTCCCCCACACCGCGTGCCCGCCGTGCGAGCGCCAGCGTGCGCCAATCCTCCAGGAAGAGACCGAGGAGTCGAACGCCCGCGACGACACCGAGCACGAATCGGGCGGGAAGCCGCGCCACCTGCGCGAGCCCGTCCGCGAGCTCGGTCGCATCGACGCGGGAGAACAGCAGGATCGTGGGGAGGCCGAGCGCGAACACGCGGAGCGTGACGGCGACGGCCAGCGCGATGGAGGCGTCGCTGATCGTCGCCATGAGGAACTCCGCGTACCGGCGCCCCCCGGGTTCCGCGTACAGCAGCATGCTGATCCCCGCGATGGGCGCGAAGGCGACGAGCGGGAGGCATCGTCGCAGCACGACGCCGAGCGACAGCCCACTGAACCCGACCAGTACCAGTTCGAGGACGATCGCCACCGCCGCGCTCACCGCATCGATCGTCGCGAGGAGCGGGACGGAGAGCACGACCATCGCGAGGATCTTCGACACGGCGTTCACCCGATCGAGAGGCGCGACCGGCGCGACGGATCCGATCGACGTGCCGTGAAGGGTGGTCATCGCAGCCCTCCGGTGGAGCGCGCCTCGACCGGTTCGGGGTTCAGCGCGACGACGTGCTCGCCCAGGTGAGCGACGACCCCCGCGTCGTGCGTGACCGACACGAGCGTCGTCCCCGCCGCGACCTCGCCCTGCAGGAGCGCCACGAGGGCGATCCAGCTCACCCTGTCCTGCCCGAAGGTCGGCTCGTCGAGGACCATCACCGCCGGCCGCGACGCGAGCACGGTCCCGACCGACAGTCGACGCTTCTGTCCCCCGGACAGCGTGAACGGGTTCGCCTCAGCGAGCTCCTCGAGACCGAGCGCATCGAGGAGACGATCCACCCGATCCCGCGTCTCGGACGCGCCGAGACGCAGCGCGCGCGGACCCACCGCGAGCTCGTCCCGGACCGTCGCGGTCAGGAACTGGTGCTCCGGGTCCTGGAAGACCGTCCCGATGCGCGTGAGCAGCTCGGTCGATGACCACCGCGCGGGACGCCGTCCCCGTCGGCCTGCGAGCTCGGGAGCTGCGGTCACCGCCCCGGAGCGCTCCGGGAGGAGACCCGCGAGGGTGAGCGCGAGGGTCGACTTGCCGACGCCGTTGGGGCCGACGAGTACGGTGGAGCCGCCGCCCGGGACCGCGAGCTCGATGTCCGTCCGCACGACGGGTGCCTCCGGCCGTCCGATCGCGAGCGACGACGCCTCGAGCGCGGCGGCCGCGTCGGTCCGTGGCCGCGCGAGCGGGAGGTCGATCGATCGATGCGGTACCCAGACGCCGGCCGCGGCGAGGGACGCCCCCTCGCGCGCGAAGACGTCGGCGGGCGCGCCGTCCGCGAGGACGCCGCCGGCCGCGTCGAGCACGATGACACGGGTGATGAGATCCATCCAGGCCTCGGTCCGGTGTTCGACGACGACCAGCGTCCGCCCGCTCTCGAGGGCCGCGCGGCCGACGGCGTCGTGGACCTCCCGGACCCCGGCCGGATCGAGGTTCGCCGTCGGTTCGTCGAGCAGCAGGACCGGCGTATCCATCGCGAGGACGCCCGCGATCGCGAGCCGCTGCTTCTGTCCCCCCGAGAGCGCCGCGGTCGGATGATCGAGCGCCACGTCGAGTCCGACGGCGTCGAGGGAGTGCCGCACCCGCTGCCAGATCTCGCCGCGCTCGATCCCGAGGTTCTCCGGTCCGAAGGCGACGTCGTCGCCGACGCGGGCGAAGACGGCCGCGGCGTCGGGGTCCTGCAGCACGAGGCCCATCCGACCCCGTCCGGACCGGGCATCGCGGCCGTCCACGAGGAGACGGCCGATGGACTCGCCCTCGTCGTCCCCGCCGAGGAGACCGGCGAGGCCGGCGAGCAGCGTCGACTTCCCGGCGCCCGAGGCCCCGAGGACGAGGACCCGCTCGCCGGGTTCGATCACGAAGGAGAGCTCCCGCACGGCCCAGCGCTTCCGCCCGGCGTGCCGCCACCCCCAGCCGACCGCCTCGATCCGGCCGCCTCCCGGCACCTCAGACGTCCCGCCGGGCTTCCCTGCCGACGGCGAAGCGGCTGAGCGCTCCCGTCGCGGCGAGGGCGCGCACGAGCACCCACCCGAGTACCCCGGCGAGGATCGCTCCGGAGAGCGACGTCGACACCAGGTAGATGGTGTTGAAGGCCGCGCTCTTCTCGACGTTCCCGATGAAGAACTCGTAGGTCCAGGCGCCGACGCCGGCCCCGATGCCCGCGAGAGCCGCGACGACGACGCCGAAGCGCCGGTAGAGGAACACGGCGAAGACCAGCTCGGCCCCGAGTCCCTGCACGATTCCCGAGTAGATCGTCGTGGGACCCCAGACGTTGCCGATGAGCGCCGAGACGATCGCGCCGATGAGCTCGACGAGCAGCGCGGCTCCCGGCTTGCGGATGATGAGTCCGCCGAGCACGCCGCCGAGGAGCCAGATGCCCACGGCGATGCCACCGAAGCCCGGGGTCACGGCGTCCGCGGTCTGGAACCACAAGTAACCGACCGTGTTCCAGAACCAGAAGATGAGCCCGGTCGCGACGCCGAGGACCGCCGCGATGACGATGTCGACGACCCTCCAGCGGAGGGAGCGGTCACGACGGGCCTCGGAGGTCGGGGTGTCGACGGTGGACGGTGTTGCATGCACGATTCGTGCCCCTCTCGATGAGTGGATAGGGCACGGGTAATGAGATGTCAGACTCCCTGCGCTGGCATGACCCAGATCAGGTTCGACGGTCGAAGGTTGAGAACCTTCCTCTCAGCCCGGCTCACCGGACTCCCGTGTTCATTCATCGCGAGTATAGCGCGGCCCCCGACACCATCGGTGCCGGGGGCCGCACGGGCGACGGAACGTCCGTCAGTGCTTGAGAGCCTTGATGATCCAGCTGAGCGCCTTGCCCGTGACGCTGATGAGCGGCACGGCCACGATGATGAGGGAGATGACGTTCGGCTCGAACCGGACCGTTCCGCCGTCGGACACGTACGCGCCGACGGGCCAGGAGTACCCACCACCGCCACCGCCTGCGCCCGAGCCGCCGACCTTGCCGGTCGCGCTCTGCCCGGCGGCGCCGTCACCCGTGCCCTCTCCCTCGCCCGCCCCGAAGCCGAACAGGCTGACGGCCACGGGGACGATCGTCGAACCGTCGAGTTCCACGGGCTCGCCGTAGACGGACTTGACGCCGATGGAGCGGAATCGATCGGCCAGGTCGAGAGCGGGATTCGTCATGCCGTCAACGCTAGCCCGGCCGGGTTCGCCTGCCAAGGGTCGGAACCCCGACACCGAGGAATCGTGGGGTCGGCGTGACGGGACGTCCTCCCCCTCCCGCTTCAGTCCTCCGGGAAGGGTTGCGTCCGCGTGCCGCCGACCGCTCCGCGCGGTCCGCCGAGGAGGGACGCGGGAGCCAGCGCGCTCGTGCCGAAGCGCTTCCGGACCGCGTCGACCGAGTTCTCGGCCTCGCGCCAGTCCTCGTCGGGGTCCCACAGCAGGGCGCCGTCTCCCGACGGCGAGAGCTGCTCGGCCCGCACGCCGATGAGTCGGACCGGTCGGAGCGGCTGGAGCGCATCGAGCAGGGCGACGGCCTCCTCGTGGAGGCGGCGACCGACGGACGTCGGCTCCGGCAGGGTGTGGGAACGCGAGAGGGTCGTGAAGTCCGACCACCGCAGCTTGAGCCCCACGGTGCGGGCGACCCAGCCGCGCTCCCGGAGGCGGACGGCGACCTTGTCGGCGAGTCGGAGCAGCTCCACGCGCAACTGCGCGATGTCCGTGATGTCGGTGTGGAACGTGACCTCGTGTCCGACGCTCTTCTCCACACGACTCGTCTCCACCGGTCGAGGGTCGAGGCCGCGAGCGAGTTGCGAGAGCTTCTCCGCGCCGGCGACTCCGACGGCGCTGCGCAACGCTCCGATGGGCACGTCGGCGATGTCGCCGATGGTGGCGAGTCCGAGTCGACGCAGTGACTCCTCGGTGGCCGGGCCCACTCCCCACAGGGTGCGGATGGGCAGCGGGCGGAGGAAGGCGAGCGTCTCGTGATGCGGAACCACGAGCATGCCGTCCGGTTTGGCGCGCGTGGACGCCATCTTGGCCACGAACTTCGTGGAGGCGACCCCCACCGAGCACGTGAGGCCCGTCTCGTTCTCGACGCGCTCCCGCACGAGGCGAGCGACGGTCGCGGGAGGACCGAGCAGCCGACGCGCCCCGGACACGTCGAGGAACGCCTCGTCGATGCTGAGCTGCTCGACGAGCGGTGTGATCTCCGAGAAGATCCGCATGACCTCGCGGGAGAAGTGCGCGTAGGCCGCGTAGTTGGGCGGCACGACGATGGCCTGAGGGCACAGGCGGAGCGCGCGGGACACCGGCATGGCGGCTCCCACGCCGAACCGCCGAGCCTCGTACGTCGCGCTCGTGACGACAGACCGACCGTCGCGGTGCCCGATGATGACGGGCTTACCCCGCAGGTCCGGTCGTTCGAGCAGTTCGACGGAGGCGAAGAACGCATCCATGTCGACGTGCAGGATCGGCGTGGCCGAGTCGTCGGCCACGCCGACGGTCACCTGCCGCCCTGCACCGTCGTCGCGCCCCATGAGTCGATTGTCCCATCGGCCGCCGACATCGCGTCCCGCCGGCGACCCCGGCGTCCCGGTGAGGAATGCCGCGGCGCGCAGGGCGTTGGCTTTCCGTAGGCTCGATAGCGGGAGGCGACATGTACGGATACGGCGAGTGGCTCGAGTTGCAGAGGATCGCGAGCGAGGAGTTCGGCCGGCGCGTGCATCGCGTGACCGATTGGACCGCTGCAACGCCGGATGCGCGTGGGACGTGCGCGCGCTCGTGCGCCATGTGACGGAGGAGCAGCAGTGGATCGCTCCCCTGCTCGACGGACGCTCGCTGCGGCAGTCGCGCCTCATGATCGAGCCTCTCGGCGAGGACCTCGTCTCCGAGTGGGTCCGGTATCAGTCCGAGGCGTCGGCGGCGTGGCGCAGTCACGACGAGCGGCAGCACGTGCAGCTGTCCTACGACACGGTCACGGCCCTGCACTACGTCCGCGAGCAGGTCGCCGACGTCGCCATCCACTCCTGGGACCTCGCCAGAGCGATCGGCGACGACGAGAGGCTTCCCGACGCCCTCGTGGAGGCCGTGTGGACCGTCTTCGAGCCCCAGCGGGACACCCTCGAGGCCAGCGGGCTGTACGCGGCGCCCGTGCCGATCGACGACACGGCGCCCCTCCAGACGCGAC
>CAKTZW010000017.1 GCA_934636065.1 uncultured Labedella sp. | reverse complement strand
CTCGTCGGGACTCCACAGCATCTGCTTGTCGTGCAGATCGCGGTGGGCGAGGACGCTCTCGTTCGTCGACACGGTCGAGAGCTCGTCGGAGAGCCGCTCGGCGGCGGAGCGGAGCGCCCGCGGGCGGGGTATCCCGGCCGCAGCGGCATGACCTGCCCAGTCGAGGAGGATTCTCGCCTCGTCGGCGGTCTCGTGCCGGAGATCGTGCGCAGGGTCGTGCGGTGCCGCGAGGACCAGAGGCCAGTTCTCCGCCCAGGAGTCCCAAGCCCGGCACCACTGCGCGTCGTCGGTGTCCTGCGCCTCGCCGAGGCTCGCGAGAGTGTGGCCCGAGAGGGTTGAGAACTCGACGGTGTCGTCCTCCGGGCTCATCGGCTCCTCGATCTCGGGGATCCGGAACCGGAGCCCGAACGCGGCGCCGCGGTGGTGTGCCGCGGCGATCCGGTGGGCACGCCCCGGTGCCACGACCTTCACGAAACCGGTTCCGTCGTCGCGCCGGACGACGGCCCGTTTACCGGGACGGTGGCTGACGAGTCGACCGCTGTCGAGCACTCGGAGGAGCGCGGGGAGACGCCGATCCTCCCCGTGCTCGAGGAGTCGGACGCCGTCGGTGCGGTTCCAGCTCCCGCCCCGGAGGATGCTCCCCGATCTTGCCTCGAGGGGGAGGGATCCGTCCCGTTCCCGCGCCGGCCAGACCCGCTCGACCGTCCACGTCCGCTCGCCGATGACCACGCCGAGCGGGATCGAGGCGGCCGTCACGACAGTCCTCCTTCCGCCTGGGCGAGGCGGTCCCGGACCGCGGAGGGCCAGCCGGCCGCCAGGGCGCGGAACGGGTCGATCGCCCGCTGCAGGAGGGAGAGAGCCGTCCACGCGGGCAGTGTCGACTCGTCGACCGCACCTCCGGCCGCCGCGTACCCCTCGAGGAGGGCTGTGGTCGCCCCGGACGCGAGAGCCGACCCGAGGTCGCGTTCCGCCGGACCCGTCGTCACGCGATCGAGATCGATGATGCGCACAGCGCGGCCGTCGGACAGCACCTGATCGAGCGACCAGTCTCCGTGGAGCAGCACGGCACTCGCTGATCCTCCGAGCCGTTCCGCGATGCGGAGGGCGAGCCGGTCGGCACGGGCGGAGAGGTCCGGGAGCACGGCTGCGACGGCCGCCGCCGCGCGGCTCGCCCCCACCACCGGGGGGTGGGGGACCACGGGGAACGCGGAAGGATCGACCGCGTGCAGAGCGGCGAGGATCCCGCCGGCACGACGTTCCCGCTCCGGGTCATGACGTGTCGAGAGATCGCCCGACCCCCACCACTCGGTCGCGGAGACCCGGTCGCCGAGCCGGACGGGTGCGATCACCGGGTGCCCCGATGCAGCGAGGGAGCGGGCGACGTCGTCGGCCAGATCGGCGTCGCGGTCGCGCACCTTGACCGCGAGTCCACCGGCCCGCAGCACGAGCCGACGGTGGGGGTTGTATCGCACCACGCGAGCGTCGGCGAGCAGCTCGGCCCGAGACTCGCTGAGGCGGTGGAGGACGGGGGAGAGGACGCGATCGGCTTCGGCCGTTCCCGTCAGCGCGGCGGGAGTGACCCGCGCGACCGTATGTCCGGCCCGGCGGGCGCGCGCCTCCGTCTTCTCCAGCTTCGCGGGGTCGGAGTACTCGGCGACCCAGGCGCGGGTGTCGTCTTCTCCTCGCACAGCGACGACGACGGCCGCGCCCCGCTTGTATCGCACCCGTTCGATCGCGATGTCGCGTCCGAGCGCCGTCGCGAGCCGCTCGGGGTCGAGGATCAGCCCGAGGTCGGGGAGCGCCGGGTCGCGTTCGGCGAGGACCGCCACGGCGTCGGCGGTCGACGACGAGAGGTCCGCGTACGTCACGATCCGCTCCCGACCGGCTCCGACGAGCGCATCCAGCCCGACAGGCGTGAACTCTCTTGGGTGAGGAGCGCGGCGGGTTCGCCGTCCTCGAGGATGCGGCCGTCCTCGATCCAGAGGACGCGATCGGCGGCGCGGATGGCGATGGGGTCGTGGGTCACGGCGATCGTCGTGCGACCGGCGGTCAGCGAATCGATCGACGCCGCGACGCTCGCCTTCGACGCCGGGTCGAGCCCTGTCGTCGCTTCGTCGAGGACGACGATCGGGGCATCGCGGAGGAAGGCCCGCGCGATCGCGAGGCGTTGTCTCTGACCACCCGAGAGGGTGTCGCCGCGCCCGCCGAGCACGGTGTCGTATCCCCGCGGGAGGCCGACGACGAAGTCGTGTGCGAGCGCATGGCGCGCGGCCGCCTCGACCTCCTCGTCGGTCGCGCCCGCCCGCCCCAGGCGGATGTTCTCCCGCACGCTCTCAGCGAAGAGGACCGAGTCCTGGAGCACGACCGCGACGTTCGCGCGGAGGCTCGCGAGGGTGATGTTCCGCAGGTCGACACCATCGATCGTGACGGAACCCGATGCGGGATCGACGACGCGTGTGAGCATGCCCGCGAGAGTCGACTTGCCCGCGCCGGACGGACCGAGCACGCAGACGGTCGATCCCGCAGCGATGCGCAGGTCGAGGTCGCGGAAGAGGCGTCGGCCGTGACCGTCGTCGAGGTGGACCCGCGAGAAGGTGATGTCCCCCCTCACATGCCCGAGCGGACGCGACGACGGAGTGTCCGCGATCTCCACCTGTTCGTCCAGCAGGTCCGCGATCCGCTCGCCCGACGCCGTCGCGCGCGCGATCCGGCCCGTGTGCTTGGCGAGGTCCTTGAGGGGTCGGAGCGCGATCTTGATGTACATCGTGAAGATCACGAGATCGCCGGGGGTAATGGCGCCCTGCACGACTCGCCACCCTCCACCGACGAGGACGACCGCGAGAGCGACACCGACGATGATGTCCGTGCCGCGCTCCAGCCCCGCCGCGAGTCGGCGTGACTCGACTCCGTCGGTGAGTGCCTTGTCGTTGCCGCGTGCGAAGGCCCGTCCGCGATCGTCCTCGAGTCCGTATGCCTGGACGACGCGGATGGCCCCGAGCGTCTCGGATGCGAGGTTGGCAAGGTCGCCCTCGCTCTTCCGCGTGGAGCGGGACGCGGTCGTGATCCGGCGGGCACCCCCGCGGGACACCAGCACGTAGACCGCGGCGGCGGCCACGACGACGGCGGCGAGCAGCGGGTCGAGGAACCACATCACGACGGCGAGCACCACGAGCGTGATGAGGTTGCCGACGAGGGGTAGCCCGGCGGTGACGGCCACCTCCTGGATGCGACCGACGTCGCCCACGAGCCGCTGAACGGTGTCCCCCGCCCGCGCGACCGAGTGGTAGCGGAGCGTGAGCGCCTGGAGATGGCCGAAGACGCGCGAGCGGATGCTCGTCGCGATGCGTGACCCGACGAGGGCGAACGCGACCGTGGAGCAGAACTGGACGAGGGCGCGCAGGCCGACGATGCCGAGCAGGAGCACGCCGCACATCACGAGGAGCGGGAGCGTCGCGGCCGGACCGGCGATGGCACCGCCGGTCGCACCGAGGCTCACGCTCACGGCATCGATGACGAACTTCACCGGCCACGGTTCGAGGACGCGGAGGGCCACCTCGGCGAGCATCGTCACGAGTCCGGCGCCGAGGAGCACCGTGTGCTCCCCGAGGTGGGGGCGCACGAGGGAGAGCGTGCGACGGAGCGATCCAGGTCCCCGGCGCCGGGAGGCGGGCTTCCGCGCCTCCGTCACCGGGCGCTCCCCAGCGCCGAGGCGGGCCGCCCGGTTGCCGAACGGGCGGACAGCGGGGCGAGGATGTCCTCGAGCACGCGATCCCAGTCGTGGCGCTCCACTGCGCGCTCACGAGCCGCGACTCCGAGGTGCCGGGCCCCGGTGCGGTCGTCGCGGAGCCGGGCCAGTGCCTCGGCGGTCGCTCCGGCGTCGTCCGGCGTGACGAGCAGGCCTGTGCGTTCGTGCTGGACGATGGAGGATAGCTGGCCGACGGTCGACGCAATCGTGGGGATGCCCGCCGCGAGGTACTCGTAGACCTTGAGCGGGGAGAAGTAGTCGCCTGCGCGCTCGGGGTACGGCGCGAGTCCGACATCCATACCGTCGAGGATCGCCGCGACGTCGTCGTGCGGCACGGCGCCCGTCCATCGGACGCGGTCCTCGAGCCCCTCGGCGCGCGCGGTGAGTGCGACCCGCTCCGGTCCGTCGCCCACGATCGTCAGGTCCACGCCGTCCACGAGCCGCAGCGCGTCGATGACCGTCTCGACCCCGTGCCAGGGCTTGAGCGAGCCGACGAACACCGCCTGGAGCCGCGACGAGGTGCGCCGCCGGTCGGTCCGGTAACGGCGGGTGTCGACGCCGTTCGGCACCACGATGGTGCGCTCCGCCGGAGCGCCGCGCATCGAGGCCCACCGGGCGACAGGCTCCGAGACGCACGTCACGACGTCGGCACCGGAGAGGACCGAGCGGGTGCTGCCCTCGGCGCCGACGAGATCGACGAGGGTGCGGTAGCGCTGCTGCTCCTCGATGAGGGGTGCGTTGACCTCCACGATCGAGGGGACGTCGACGTGCGCGGCGGCATCGGCGAAGAGCGAGTACCGCTCGTAGACGAGCTCGCACCCGTCCTCGACCGCGAGTCGGGCGAGTTCGCGGGAGATGTCGGCGACGGCCGCCTCTCGCCCTACGGCGTCTGACGAGGGGACGGGCCGGTGGACGAAGCGGACGTCGTCGAGACCCGTCGCCGAGCCGTCGCCGAGGCGTGAGCAGTAGACGGTCACGTCGTCGCCCCGACGGACGAACGCGCGAACGATCTGCTGGATGTGGATGGACGCGCCCTTCGTCCCCGTGACCGGGATGCCGGGATCGGCGCAGACGTACGCGATGCGCATCAGGCCACCGCCCGCACGGCACCGTCGGCCGCCGTGAGCTCCGCCAGTCGGACCGCGAGTCGGTCGGACGCGAAGGTGTGTTCCACGAGGTGGCGCGCGGCCCCGGTGAGCTCGTGGGTGTCCACATCGCCGTCGACGACGCGCATGATCCCGTCCGCGAGCGCCGCGACATCGCCGGGGGAGCACAGGACGCCCGTCTCGCCGTCGATCACCGCCTCGGGGATGCCGGTCACCGTCGTCGCGACAACCGGGACGCCGACGGCCATGGCCTCGAGGAGGACCGTCGGGAGTCCGTCGACGTTGCCGTCCGTGCCCACGATGCACGGGACGACGAAGACGTCTGCGGAGCGCAGCAGCTCGGCGACCCGGTCCTGGGGGAGAGGCCCGAGAAGCGACACGACGGATTCCAGACCGCGGTCGCGGAGGCGATCGGCGAGCGCGCCGCGGAGCTCTCCGCCGCCCGCGAGGTCGAGCTCGACGGGGACACCCCGGCGGCGCAGGAGCGCGACGGCGTCGACGAGCACGTCGAAGCCCTTCTTCTCGACGAGTCGACCGACCGCAGCGAGGCGCACGACCGGACCTCGCTCGGCCGGGGACCGGAACGGGAAGCGGTCGAGTTCCAGCCCGTTGTGAACGAGGTGGATGCGAGCGGCGAGATCGGGGAACAGCTCCGTCAGGTGCCGGACGTTGTACCGGCTGACCGTCGCGACGAAGGCGGCGTCGGCCACCTTCCGCCGCAGGTCCGACGTCTCGACGGACTCGTGGAACAGGTCCTTCGCGTGAGCGGTGAAGGAGTACGGCACGCCTGTCAGTCTGCTCGCGAGTCGCGCCACGGTCGTGGCGGACGTGGCGAAGTGGGCGTGGAGGTGTGTGATGCCGTCGACGCAGACGCGGCGGGCGAGGGCGACTGCCTGAACGGCGTCGTCGACGTCCGCGGCGAGGAGCTCGGGCAGCTCCCGGCCGATCGCGGCGGTGAGCCACGGCAGGTCGGCCGCTTCCCGCAGCATCTCCCACAGACGTGTGGGTCGGGTGGGGCGCTCGAGGTAATGGACCTCGGCGGCGACGCGGGCGAGTTCCGGGTGGAAGCGGGGATCGTCGGTGGGTCGCAGCGCGAAGACCGTGAGTCGCTCTCCAGCGGCCTCGCGGGCGAGGATCTCCGAGACGACGAAGGTCTCGGAGAATCGCGGGTAGACCTTCACGACGTAGCCGATCCGGACATCGTCCGATCGCACGATGCTGTCAGACCGCAATGGGGCCACCTTTCGCTGCGTCCGCACCCCGGACGAGGAGGTCGACCGCGATTCGGGGCAGGGCCGTCAGCCCGTCGAGTCCGATCGTGTGCCGGGACACGGTCGTCCCCACGGCGGCCGCGAACCAGGCGGAGAGGTGCTCGGCGTCCGCTCGAGAGGGATGCTTCGTCGCCACGGCGCCGGCGCGAGCGAGGGCGTCGGCTCGGATGCGCTGCTCGGCGCGGCGCTGGACGCGGGGCACGACGAGCGCGGGTGTCGACGTGCTCATGACCTCGCAGAGCGTGTTGTACCCGCCCATGCAGACGACCGCGGCCGCCCGATCGATGAGGGGGAGGGCATCGGGAACGCGCCGCACGACGCGGGTGCCGGGTCGCGCGACCGCTCGCACTCGGCGGCGGTCCTCGGCCGCCATCTGCGGCCCCGTGACGACGAGATGCTGGTAGCCGTCGGGGACGACGGCGCGCGCGGCGGCCTCTGCGAGGGCGGCGCCATCCGTGCCGCCCCCGACCGTGGTGAGGATGAACGGATCGGGCATCGCCGTGTCGCGTCCCGCGACACGGCCGGCAGCGAGATAGCCGGTGTGCGCGACGAGGTCTGTGAGTCCGCGCGGGATCTCGCCCGCGGCCGCGGCGTCGTGGATCGCGGGGTCGCCGTAGATCCACACGGCGTCGAGCACGGATCGCAGGGCCGACGCGCCGCCGACGGCGGACCACTCGGCCGCTGTGGCATCCGGGGTGTCGAGGACGTCGCGCAGCCCGAGGACGATCCGGCACGACGGGTTCTCCGCTCGGAGGGCATGCAGGGCGCCGCGCAGTTCGTTCTCCACGCCGAAGGGATGACGGTCGACGACCACGAGGTCGGGCTGGAAGGTCGAGACGGCCGCTCGGAAGACGCTTCCGCGGAGTGCCACGGCTGCGGCGAGGTCGACGTCGAGCGAGCGGGTCGCGTAGCCGCTCCTCGTGCGCTCGACACCGGGGAGGATGAGTCGATCCCACCCCGTGGGGACGGGGAAGTCTGCGGCTTCCGGTCGACCGGCCACGAGCAGGCCCGTGACGGTTTCGCCGGTGAGCGCGGGGATCCCTGCGGTGAGCGCGTGGGCGATGGCGAGGTTGCGGCGGATGTGTCCGAGGCCGACCGAATCGTGTGAGTACAGGACGATCCTGACGGTCATGTGTCGGTTCCCCTCGTTCGGGCGGCGGTCTTTCCGCCGTCATGCACACCACGATCGTCCGCCGCTCGGAGACCGACGTGAGACGAAGATGAGAGGACTCTCATCTCCGATCGGCCCGACGCGTGCGGACGGGCCGGGCCGACGCCGTCAGGAGGGGAAGCGGTAGCCCATGCCGCGAACGGTCTGGATGCGCTCGGAGCCGAGTTTCGCCCGCAGATAGCGCACGTAGACATCCACGACGTTGGAACCGGGGTCGTAGTCGTACCCCCACACCCGGCTGAGGAGCTGCTCCCGGCTGAGGACCTGATCCGGATGGCGGAGGAACTCGTCGGCGAGGGCGAACTCGCGCGCCGAGAGCTCGACCGTGGTGTCGCCGACCGTCACCCTGCGGGTGAGGATGTCGAGCTCGACCCCGTTCACACGCCGCGTCGTCGACTCGAGCGCGCTCGGTTCGGACTCGCGCACCCGGGCGCGGACCCGGGCGAGTAGTTCATCGAAGCGGAAGGGCTTCGTGACGTAGTCGTTCGCGCCGTCGTCGAGACCGCGAACGGTATCGGCCGTCGAACCGTGGGCGGTGAGCATGATGACCGGCACGGTCTCGCCGCTCGCACGCAGGGCGCGGAGCACCGAGAAGCCGTCCATGCCCGGCAGCCCGACGTCCAGCAGCACGAGATCGAATTGCGTCTGCCGGGCGAGCGCAAGGGCGTCATCTCCGCGGTCGGCGCGCTCGACTGCGTAGCCGGCGGCCGTGAGGCCCTTCGCGACGAACGTCGCGATCCGAGTCTCGTCCTCAACCACGAGAATGCGTGTCATGGTTCCTCCGTCCGCCGGTCGGTATCTCGATGGTGAACGTCGACCCTCGCCCGACGACGCTGTCGAGACGCACGCGTCCGTCGTGGGCGCCCACGATGGCCTGGACGATCGACAGCCCGAGGCCGGACCCCGCGATGCCGCGGCCGTCGTCCGCACGGCCGAACCTCTCGAAGATCCGGCTGTGGACCTCGGGTGGGATGCCGGGGCCCTCGTCGGCGACCCAGCAGAGGAGGCGGTCGTCGTGCAACGCACTTCCGATCTCGATCCGGGTACCGGGTTCCGAGTACTTCGAGGCGTTGTCCGCGAGCTGCAGCCACGCCTGCGTGAGACGGCTCGGGTCGACCATCGCCTCGCCTGCCGCCACGCGGCCGAGCGCCCAGTCCCGTCCGGGAATGACGCGAACCTTGGCGAACACGTCGCGCGTGAGCGCACCGATGTCGGTGCCGACGACAGAGAGCGAACCCGACTGCTCGGCGTCGGCGAGATACGCGATCTCCGCGACGAGCCGCGCCATCCTGTCGAGTTCGTCGAGCGCGATCGCACGAGTGTCCTCGACGTCGGCGGGGTCGTCGGCATCGAGCAGTTCGAGGTGGCCGCGGACGATGGTGATGGGAGTCGCGAGTTCGTGACGGACGTCGTTGACGAGCCGGGTCTGCCCGACGAACGACTCCTCGAGGCGGTCCATCATGTCGTTGATCGTCCGCGTCAACTGCGACAGGTCGTCGTTCCCGGAGACGGGGATGCGCTCGTCGAGGGCGGACACCGAGATCCTGCTGGCCGTCCGTTGCAGGTCGCGAACGGGTCGGAGCAGGCGGCCGGCCACGAACCAGCCGACGAGGGCGACGAGGACGAGCGCGGCGGCGGCGACGCCCCAGTACACCCGGAACACGGCGTCGAGGTCGTCGCGCCGCGCGTCGACGTTGACGGCGGACACGAAGACGCCGCGCGTCGCGTCGCCAGTGGTTGTGATGGGGACGGCGAGATAGCGGATCTCGTTCCCCACCATCGAAGTCGTGCGGACGACGGTCGATCCATCGGTCGTATCGGCGATGACGCGGGCGGTGAAGTCCTCGTCCTTGAGGTCGAGATCCGTCGCGGCCGGCGGCACCCAGCGCGACTCACCGTCGACGATGCCGATCGTGGCGCCGTCGAACGGCGGCGAGACGGCGCCGACGACCTGGAAGACGAGCTCGTTCGTGTCCTCGAAGGAGGCGGCGGGCGCAGGAGCGGACTCCGGGCCGGCGGTGCCACCGGCCGACGTGCCCTCGGCGACCGCGCGAACGCCGTCGAGGTCCTGTCGGAGTTCGGCGTCGATGCCCGCGAGCACGCTCGCGTGCTGCAGGCTGTAGGCGACACCTCCGGAGACGCCGAGACCCGACGCGGTGACGACGAGGATCGCCCCGAGAATGCGCACACGCACGGAGTACAACCGTCTGCGGTGGTCGCGCATGACGGCTCCTTCCGGCACTCGAGCCCTGTCGTCAGCGTACCCGAGCCCGCCGGGTCGACTGCGCGCCATCGCCGTCACGATGCGGTTCTCCGGGAGATCGGCGACTCGGGGGTCCATCGCCTCGGACGACGGGAGAGACCGCGCCGGGTGGTTCGCGTCAGGAGGTCGCGTGCTCGCCGAGGGTGCGGGCGAGGGTGAGCCAGTTCTCCCGGGCCAGCAGGGCGGCCCCCTCCGCGTCACGGGCGCTGGCGCGCTCCACGATGGCGCGGTGCTGGCCGACGGACTCGCGCGCCGCGAGAGAGGCGAAGCGGACGCGTTCGACGCGGCGGATGAGGGGGGTCGTCTGCTCCAGGACGTCCGCGAGCATCGAGTTGCCGCTGCGCTCGACGAAGACGGCGTGGAACGCATCGTCGGCGGCGAGGGCGGCGTCCGCGTCGTCGGCCTCGAGCGCGGCGGCGAAGCGGTCGTTCGCCGCGTCCATCGCGTCGAGATCGGCGTCCGTCACGAGCGGGACGGTGAGGCGGGCGGCGAGCTCGTGCATCGCCGACGCGACCTGCTGCGCGTGGAGCGTCGCCGGGTCGTCGAGAGGGGAGACGATCGTGGCGCGTCCCGGTCGCGCGATCACGAGGCCGGCGCGCGACAGCCGGAGGAGCGCCTCGCGGATGGGCGTGCGGCTCACGCCGAGCCAGGACTCGAGCTCGCTGTCCCGGAGGCGCTCGCCGGGAGCGAAGGTCCCGTCCACGATGGCTTCGCGCAAGGAGAGGTAGACGTCGTCGCGCAGCAGGGATCGCGCATGCACGGCGTTCGCGGTCGGGATGGGCGGCACGTGTCAACGGTAGCACCCGATGTGCAATATATTGCATGGGTGGGCTCCGCTCACGCCGCCGACCGACGACTCCGAGGACCCCATGCCGCTCTCCGACTTCCCCCGCTACCCGCTCACGTTCGGGCCGAGTCCCGTGCATCACCTCCCGCGCCTCAGCCAGCACCTCGGCGGCGCGCAGATCTGGGCCAAGCGGGAAGACGTCAACAGCGGGCTCGCCTTCGGCGGCAACAAGACGCGGAAGCTGGAATTCCTCTGCGCCGACGCCCTCGCCCAGGGCTGCGACACGCTGGTCTCGATCGGCGGCGTGCAGTCGAACCACACGCGGCAGGTCGCGGCCGTCGCGGCGTACGCGGGCCTGAAGTGCGTGCTCGTGCAGGAGAGCTGGGTCGAGTGGCCGGACAGCGTCTACGACAAGGTCGGCAACATCCTGCTGAGCCGCCTCGCCGGGGCCGACGTCCGGCTGGTGAAGGCCGGCTTCGGCATCGGCTTCAAGGAGAGCTGGGACCAGGCGATCGCCGAGGTCGAGGCCCGCGGCGGGAAGCCGTACGCGATTCCGGCCGGCGCGTCGGACCACCGTCTCGGCGGCCTCGGATTCGCGAACTGGGCCGCGGAGGTGGAGCAGCAGGAGCGCGAGCTCGGCGTGTTCTTCGACACGATCATCGTGTGCACCGTGACCGGCTCGACGCACGCCGGCATGATCGCGGGCTTCGCCGGTCAGGACCGGCCGCGCCGCGTGATCGGCATCGACGCGTCGGCGACTCTCGAGAAGACGCGCGCGCAGGTCGAGCGCATCGCGCGGAACACCGCCGAGCTCATCGGGCTCGGCCGCGACCTGCGCGACGACGAGATCACCGTGCTCGAGGGCTGGGCCGGCGACCTGTACGGGGTCCCTGTGCGGTCGACCCTCGACGCCATCCGACTGGGAGCGGAGCTCGAGGCGATGATCACGGACCCCGTCTACGAGGGGAAGTCGCTCGCCGGCCTCATCGATCTCGTGCAGTCGCGCGACATCCCGGCGTCGAGCACCGTGCTCTACGCGCACCTCGGCGGGCAGCTCGCCCTCAACGCGTACAGCGGTCTCTTCCGCTCCTGACGCGCTCGCCCTCACCCCGCCCGCGTCGCGACGTGCGGACTCGCGCCGCTTCCGCCTCTCGAAATGCGGACTATGGGCGTGACATCGGCGTTCCGCGCGGCCGAAACCCGCACTTCGGGGAAGTAAACGGGGGAGGCGGTGACCGGGGATGGCGCCGCGAGCGTCAGGGGAGGCCGAGGAAGCGGAGGCCGGCCGCCGTGGCGGCCGCCGCGACCACCACGACGACGAAGGGCGCGCGTCGCCACGCGAGGACGCCGCCCACGGCCACACCGATCGGTCGGGCCCAGCCGACGAACTCCTGCGCCTCGACGAGTGCGGCCGTGGCGATGAGCGCGCAGAAGAGGACGGCGACGCCGGTGTCGAGGATCTCCTGGAGGCGCTCGGAGGGGCGGATCCGAGAACGCAGGAGCACCCCCGTCACCCGCAGAGCGAGCGTCCCGATCCCGAGCACCCCCGCCGCGACGAGCAGGGAGAGGGTGGCGCCGCTCATCGGTCGGACCCTGCCGGGCTCGTCGCGGCCTCGGTGGCGATCGCGCGCCGGCGCGGCGGCAGTCCGACGAGCACGCCCAGCAGCGCGAGCAGCACGGGGACGCCCGCCGGCAGGAACGGCGAGGTGACGAGGGCGATCCCGACCCCGACGGCGACGGCGCGCCCGACCCGCGCGCTCCGGAGCGTGGGGAGGACGAGCGCGAGGATGACCGCGGGGAACGCGGCGTCCAAGCCGAGGGCGTCGGTGTCGGGGATGGCCGTGCCGACCGCGCCGCCCGCGACGACGCCGACGTTCCAGCACAGGAAGAGGGCGATGTTGCACAGCCAGAACGCTGCCCGGCGACTCTCCCCCGGCGGCTGCGCGATGGCGAAGGCGGCGCTCTCGTCCGTCATGAGGTGACTGCCGATCAGGGTCCGCCACCAACCGCGTCCCACGGCGTCCCCGACGGCGATCCCGAGGGGCAGGAGCCGGCCGTTGACGAGCAGTCCAGCGGCGACGGCCGCGATCAGCGAGCCGCCCGAGGCGATCACTCCCACGAGCAGGAACTGCGCCGCCCCGGCGAACACCACGATCGAGAGGAGCACGGGGAACCACAGCGGGAGGCCCGCTCCGACGGCGATCGCCCCGAACGCGAATCCCACGAGTCCGTCCGCCGCGCAGACGACGAGAATGGAGCGGGCCGTCGGCGCGCCGACGGCCGACCAGAGTGAGCGCATCCCCCCATGGTGCGCCGAGGTGTATCGTTCGTCAAGTCGAACGAGCGACCGACAAAGTGAACGGCAGGAGGACCGCATGGCCGACAACTCCGGGGCGCCGCTCGCCGCGATCGCCGCCGCTCTCCAGCGTGAGCGCCGCAGACTCGACCTGTCGCTCGCGGAGGTCGCGCGCCGTGCGGGTATCGCGAAGTCGACGCTGTCCCAACTGGAATCAGGGACGGGCAACCCGAGCATCGAGACGCTGTGGGCGCTGAGCTCCGCGCTCGACGTCCCGTTCTCGTTGCTCGTGGACCCGCCGCGGCCCGTCGTCCAGGTGATCAGGGCGGGCGAGGGCCCCGCTCTCGCTTCCGAGAGCGCGGACTACATCGCGACGCTGCTCTCGGCCTCGCCCGCGAAGACCCGGCGCGACATCTACCTCATCACGGCGCAGCCCGGGGAACCGCGACGCTCGGAACCCCATCTGCCGGGCACGATGGAGCACGTCGTGCTGAGCACCGGGCGGTCGCTCGTCGGCCCGACCGGTGACGCCGTCGAGATCGGTCCGGGCGACTACGTGCTCTACCCCGGCGACGTCGCCCACGTGTTCGAGGCGCTCGTGCCCGGCACAGCTGCGGTGCTCGTCTCCGAGCACCGCAGCTGAGGCCGGCGGCCGCCTCGGCGATCGTTGTCAGGGAGTGGGCGTCGGGGTGGGAGCCGGTGCCTCGCTCGGGGCGGGCGTCTCGGTGCCGCCGTCCTCGCCCTCTCCCTCGCCGTCCTCACCCTCGGCCGGAGTGAGCACCTGGGTGATGAAGGCGATGACCTGGGCGGGGTCGTCGATCGCCCCGGTGTACTCCTCGCCGTTGACGAGCAGGAGCGAGCCGGACTCGAGCCGCGCCTCCGAGTCGGGAAGGGCCCCGGACGTGGCTCGGGCCGTGGCGCCCTGGACCCAACCATCGAACCGACCGTCGGTGACGCACTCCTCGACGCCCTCGGTGGTGACGCCGGCGGAGGAGACGAGTGCGGCGAGGTCCGCGTTCGTCGGCGTGCCGCCCGAGGCCTCGGCCTGTTCGGCGATGAGGGCCGCGTGGACGCCGAGGAAGGCGTCGGGTGCGAAC